>NZ_CAJTUJ010000005.1 GCF_910579375.1 uncultured Rikenella sp. | reverse complement strand
CGTTAGGCTGTGGTTTTCCGGCGCGGGCGCATTGGGGTAATACTCGCATTATAGCGCCCCGCCGAGAAAACCCAGCCCAACCCAAGGACAGACACGGCCAGAGCATCCCGCAGGGATGCGTTCTGAAGTTTTTTTTGTTCTTTTTGTTCACAACCGACGCTGCCAGCGAGAGCAATGCAAACGTAGTTTGCGAATTGCCGAGCGGCGAGGAGGAAAACGAGCGGAGCGAAGTTAAAAAGAACAGTACCCTCCTGATAAGGTACAGATAACGAAGAATTAAAAATAGAGGAGAGCTATGCTTTATCCGTTGAAATTCAAGCCCATTTACAAAGAGCGTATTTGGGGCGGTCGGAAGATCGAGACCGCATTCGGCAAGCAACTTCCCGCCGGAGAGAAAATCGGCGAGAGTTGGGAACTTTCCGGTGTAGACGGTGATATATCCGTCGTAGCCAATGGTCAGCTCAAAGGGAATAACTTGCAGGAGCTCACCGAGATCTATATGGGAGATTTGGTCGGCGACAAAGTATTCGAACGGTACGGTGAGGAATTTCCGCTGCTGATCAAACTGATCGACGCCGACGACAACCTCTCGATTCAGGTGCATCCGGACGACGAACTGGCCGCCGAGCGGCACCAGTCGTTCGGGAAGACCGAGATGTGGTACGTGGTGGGGCATGAAGCCGGAGCGCAGCTCTATTTGGGATTCAACCAGCCGGTCGATCGGGCGAAATACCTCGAATATCTGAACGCCGGGCGGCTGGCAGAGCTGCTGACCGCTTACAAAGTCGAAGACGGCGATTCGTATTTCATTCCGGCCGGCACGATTCATGCCATTGGGAAAGGGCTGTTGATCGCTGAGATTCAGCAGACTTCGGATATTACCTATCGGGTTTTCGACTGGAACCGCGTCGATCCGAAGACCGGAAAGGGGCGAGAACTGCACACCGAGTTGGCTTTGGACGCGATCGAATATAAATCCCGGTCGGATTATAAGACCGTGGCCGCTCCGCAGGTGAATGCGCCGGTGACTCTCGAAAAATGTCCCTATTTTCAGACCAGCTCGTTGATCGTGTCGGGTGAAGCGGTGCGGGATTACGCCGCATTGGACTCGTTCGTGATCTATATTTGCCTGGAAGGGCAGTTGGAGCTGGCCTACGACGGCGGAACGGAGACGATTGCCAAGGGGGAAACGGTGCTCGTGCCGGCCGAATTGAACGAGATCGCGCTCAAGGGGGACGGGAAGTTGCTGGAAGTCTATATTCCGTAGAACGGCGGTTTTTTCACGCGGCGTTGTTGGAAATTCCCCAAAAAACGCTACCTTTGCCCCGCTTCTAATTAATAGACCGTATAATTACATGAGCAACTACATCGACACCCAGAAGAAACAGGAACTGTTTCAGAACTATGGGAAATCGGCTACCGACACCGGTTCGCCGGAGAGCCAGATTGCGCTTTTCTCCTTCCGGATCGCGCACCTGACCGAACACCTCAAACAACACAAACACGACTACAACACCCAGCGGTCGCTGCTGAAACTCGTCGGGAAACGGCGCAGCATGCTCGACTATCTGATGAAAAACGACATCGAACGCTATCGGGCCATTGTCAAGGCGCTCGGGCTGCGTAAGTAATTCGGGCCATTCCGGCGCAAGTTGTATTTTCCTTATAAAACAAGGCGGTTTTTCTGTCCTCGGCAGAGAAACCGCCTGTTTTTTTACGAATCACCCCCTCGCTATATTGGCAGGGGGCGTTTTTTTTGTAACTTAGTCCCCGAATTTTCAAGGAAAAAACCATGTATTACAACGCAACCAAAAAGAATATCGAGCTGAGCGGCGGCCGGACGATCGAAATCGAAACCGGCAAACTCGCCAAACAGGCCGATGGAGCCGTGGTCGTGCGGCAGGGCGATACCATGCTGCTCGCGACCGTCGTGGCGGCGAAGGATGCCAAAGAAGACGTCGACTTCATGCCGCTTTCGGTCGAGTATAAAGAGAAATATGCTGCCAATGGGCGCTTTCCGGGCGGTTTCCTGAAGCGCGAGGCACGGCCCTCCGATTACGAAATCCTCGTTTCGCGCTTGATCGACCGGGCTTTGAGGCCGCTCTTTCCCAGCGACTACCACGCCGAAGTATTTGTGACCGTCACCTTGCTCTCGGCCGATCCGGACATTCAGCCGGATGCACTGGCCGGGTTGGCCGCTTCGTCGGCGCTGGCCGTTTCGACCATTCCGTTCGGCGGGCCGATCTCGGAGGTGCGCGTGGCGCGGATCGGCGGCGAATTCGTCATCAATCCGACCTTCTCCCAGATGGAAGGCGGGGCGTGCGACCTCGATATCATGGTGGCGGCGACCTACGAAAACATCATGATGGTCGAAGGCGAAATGAAAGAGGTGTCGGAGGCTGTGATGCTCGACGCCATCAAGTTCGCCCACGCCGAAATCAAGAAACAGTGTCAGGCGCAGCTCGAACTGATGCGCGAGGTGGGGAAGACCGAAAAACGCACCTACTGCCACGAACAGAACGACGCGGCCTTGCGGGATGCCGTGGCGGCGGCTACCTATGACAAGGTGTACGAAGTGGCCAAGAGTCAGTTGCCCAAGCACGAACGCAGCGATAAATTCGACGAAGTTTTGACCCGATACCTCGCCGATTTCGCCGCACAGTACGGCGAAGAGGAGCTGGCGGCCAAGGAGAGCATGATTCGGCGGTACTTCCACGATTATGCCTTGAAACCGGCCATGCGGAACATGATTCTCAACGACGGGATCCGGCTCGACGGGCGGAAAACCACCGAAATCCGGCCGATCTGGTGCGAAGTGGGCTATCTGCCGGCGCCGCACGGCTCGGCGATCTTTACGCGGGGCGAGACCCAGTCGCTGACCACCGTGACGCTCGGGACGAAACTCGACGAAAAGGTGATCGACGACGTGTTGCGCGAGGGAACCGAACGGTTCGTGCTGCACTACAACTTCCCGCCGTTCTCGACGGGCGAGGCGCGGCCGGCCAGAGGGCTGTCGCGGCGCGAAATCGGACACGGTAACCTGGCTTTCCGGGCCTTGAAACCGATGATTCCGGACGAGGGGGATTGCCCGTATGCGATTCGCGTGGTTTCCGATATTCTGGAATCGAACGGTTCGTCGTCCATGGCGACGGTTTGTGCCGGGACGCTGGCATTGATGGACGCCGGGGTGAAGATCAAAAAACCGGTGTCGGGGATTGCCATGGGGCTGATTGCCGAAGGAGATCGAGTAGCGGTGCTGTCGGATATTCTGGGCGACGAGGATCACCTCGGGGACATGGACTTCAAGGTGACCGGGACGGCGGACGGGATTACCGCCACGCAGATGGATATCAAGGTGGACGGCCTCTCTTATGACGTGCTCGCGGCGGCGTTGGAACAGGCGCGTCAGGGGCGTATGCACATCCTCGGGAAGATTACGGACACCATTGCGGCGCCGCGCGAAGACTATAAACCGCATGTGCCGCGGATGGTACAGATCACCATTCCGAAGGAATTCATCGGCGCGGTGATCGGGCCGGGCGGCAAGGTGATCCAGGAGATGCAGAAGGAGACGGGGACTACGATCACGATCACCGAAGAGGGCGAGATCGGCAAGGTCGACGTCTTCGGCGCGAATAAAGAGGGGGTCGATGCGGCCATTGCCAAGATCAAGGGGATGACGGCGGTGCCGGAGGTCGGGACGATCTACCACGGGAAGGTGAAATCGGTGGTGGCGTTCGGCGCGTTCATCGAAATCCTGCCGGGGAAAGACGGCTTGCTGCACATCTCGGAAATCGACCATCGGCGGTTCGAAACCATGGAAGAGACGGGAATCAAGGAGGGCGATATGATGGATGTGAAACTCATCGCGGTAGATCCGAAGACGGGCAAGCTGAAACTTTCGCGTAAGGTGCTGATTGAAAGGCCGCAATAATTTTTTACGGCGGCTACGTATTTTTTCGAGTCGGTGCGTCTGTTTTGGAACGGAATTTGTAAATATTCCGAACCGAAAGGAAAAATAACCGATGCCTTTTATACTTGTTCTTTGGCTACGGGAGGGTACTGTTCTCTTTGTGAACAAAGAGAACCAGAAAAACTTCAGAGCGCATCCCTGCGGGATGCTCTGGCCGTGTCTGCCCGATTGGGTTGGGCTGGATTTTCGGCGGGCGCGCTAATAATGGGCAAGAACCCCACGCGCGCCGCGCCTGAAAATCCCAGCCCAACGAACAAGGCGGAGATAACCCGTGGTCGTCCCCATGGGACGACCTCTGCAAAAGTTCTTTGGGTACCTTTCTTTCAAGAAAGGTACGGTTCCAGCAGGGGCAAAAAAGAGTATGAAAAAGGGATTGAAATTTTGTTTATCCTAAAACAAAATCAGGAACAAATACGTACCTTTGTCCATTGCAAGTAAAGCGAAGGAAAAAAGACCGAAAAACCAATTAATAAATAAACAATTCACTGATTATGAGAAAAGTTTTAAACCTCAGCCTTGCAGTTATCGCTGCGTCGGCTCTTCTCACCAGCTGTAATTGCTTCAGCAAGATGATGAAGAAGACCGCACAGGGCACCACGGCGACCTGTGCGCCGGAACTCGTTACCCTGAAAGGGGACAACGCGGTGACCACCATTACCGTGAACATTCCGGCCAAAGCATTCCACAAATACGGCGTGCTGAAAGTGACCCCGGTGATCGTATCGTTGATCGACGGTACCGAATATGCCGGCGAACCGCGCTTCTTCCAGGGCGAAAAAGTACAGGACAACTACACCGTCGTTCCCTTCTCGGGCGGTACGGTGACCATGGACGTGGCTATTCCTTACAACCCGTCAATGCGCCTCTCGCAGCTCGTGCTGAAAGCTGAAGCGAAATGCTTGAAACGCGGGAACAAGATCAAAAACTTCACCCCGTACGAAACCCCGATCTATGTGACTAACGGGGTGAGCTCCTTGCAGCTGATGGCTGACAACTATGCGAAAGTGGCTATCGCTCCGGACGCATTCCAGCGCGTGACCAACATCTCGGAAACCGCGAAGATCATGTTTACGATCAACCAGTCGAACGTGCGCTCCAGCCAGCTGACCAAAGAAGACATCAAAGCGCTGGAAGACTTCATCATCGCCAACAGCGGTGACGCGAAGAAGAAAGTAGGCGACGTTTACACTCAGGCTTACGCTTCGCCGGACGGTCCGTTGGCCCTCAACGACAGACTGTCGAAAGACCGCGGTACCTCGACTCACAAAGCGATGAGCCAGAAGTTCAAAAAAGACAAAGTTCCGGCTAACACCAAATTCGACATCAACGCGATGGGCGAAGACTGGGAAGGCTTCAAAGAACTGGTCGAAAAATCCGATATCCCGGACAAAGCGCTGATTCTCCAGGTGCTCGCTATGCAGAAAGACCCGCAGGTGCGCGACCGCGAAATCAAAAACATGAGCGCTGCCTTCAAAGTGCTGGCTGAAAAGATCCTCCCGGAACTCCGTCGGTCGAAAATGACCGTCAACGTTCAGGTGGAAGGCTTGACCGACGCCGAACTCAAAGAAGCTGTCGCTACCGACATCAACAAACTCAACGTCGAAGAGATGCTCTTCGCAGCCACCCTCTACAACGACAACGCTACCAAAGCGAAGATCTACAAAGCAGCTGCTGAAAAATACAACTGCTACCGCGGGTACAACAACCTCGGCGTCGTATTGGCAAACCAGGGCGACTACGCTGCTGCAAAGGCCATGTTCCTGAAAGCCGCTTCGCTCAACAGCACCGACCCGTACGTGATCAACAACCTCGGCGTGGTTGCCTTGGCTGAAGGCAAGAAAGCAGACGCTGCCAAATTCTTCGCAGCATCTTCGATCCCGGAAGCTAAATACAACCAGGGCCTCGTAGAACTCGCTAACGGGAACTACGCAGCTGCCGCTCGCACCCTCGATGGGTACAACCAGGCACTCGCTGAACTCCTCAACGGCAACGTGGCTAAAGCAAAACAACAGCTGGCAGGGATGAACACCTGGCGTGCTAACTACGTGAAAGCAGTGATCGCTGCTCGCGAAGGCGATGCAAACGCGCTGGTTTCCAACCTGAAAGCTGCCATCGCTCAGAACCCGGAAGCTGCTGAACTCGCTGCTACGGACGTGAATTTCTACAACTACTTCGAACACGCTCAGTTTGTAGAAATCGTGAAAGTCAAAGTGAAAATGAAAAACTAAGGACTTTCCTTTAAAATTCGGGGCACCCCGGTTCTCTCCTCCGAGAGGGCCGGGGTGCCTCTCTTTTTTTCTCGCCCCCTCGATGACGGAAAAATGCGGATAAGTATTTGCACGTACCGTCCGAAGCCGCGGAATCGTTATCTTTGCATCCGAAAATGGCGGAACAGAACAAAATATCCATCAAAAACAAACGGGCCTCCTTCGATTACGAAATCCTCGAAGAGTGGGTGGCCGGTATCGTGCTGACCGGAACCGAAATCAAATCGATCCGAATGAGCAAAGCCAGTCTCGTCGACTGCTTCTGCTATCTGCACAACGGCGAATTGTTCGTGCGCGGCATGAACATCGCCGAATATCACTGGGGAACGTACAACAATCACCAACCGAAACGCGATCGAAAACTCCTCCTCAATCGGAAAGAGTTGAGAAAGATAGACCGGGCGTTGCAGGACAAGGGTTTGACGGTGGTCGGGATCAGGCTGTTCGTCAACGAACGCGGTTTGGCGAAGCTGGTGATCGGCTTGGGACGGGGACGCAAAAAATACGATAAACGGGAGCATCTCAAGGAAAAGGATGCGAAGCGGGATATGGATCGCGCTATGAAACGCTAATTGAACCGTTTGTTATTGTGTCTACCCGGACGGAACCGTACCTTTCTTGAAAGAAAGGTACCCAAAGAACTTTTGCAGAGGTCGTCCCGGTGGGACGACCACGGGTTCTCTCCGCCTTGTTCGTTGGGCTGTGGTTTTCCGGCGCAGCGCGCTAATAATGGGCATAATACCCCCAGCGCGCCACACCGGAAAATCCAGCCCAACCCAAGATCAGACACGGCCAGAGCATCCCGCAGGGATGCGCTCTGAAGTTTTTTTGGTTCTTTTTGTTCACAAAAAGAACAGTACCCTCCCGGGCAAAGACAGATAACGAACGATACAATAGAGAATATATGCGACAGATACTGAATCAATTTAAGACCGAAGACTGGCTTGCCGTAGGCGCCGGATTGTTGATTATGCTGTTGGCCATCGCGATGCCCGGCCAGATGCCCGTGATGCCCAAGAGCTTGGCGAGCTGGGGAGCCTGGCAGAACATCGCTCTGCTGATCGCAGGGCTGTTCGTGATCGTTTACGGCGCCGGCAAGATGCTCGGACGCTCCACGCGAGGGATACTGCCCTCGTTGCTCGTGATCTTCGGGATCGCTTTGGCCGCGCAGTACGTCGCCGGATTGCCCGCCGTGAAGAATTCCACCGGGCTGGAGAGCGTCTTTTTCGCCGTGGCATTCGGGCTGTTGATCAGCAATACCGTCGGCGTGCCGGATTGGATGCGACCGGCGTTGCAGAGCGAGTTTTACGTCAAAATCGGGCTGGTGCTCTTGGGAACCACCGTTATTTTCGGCGAGATTATGCAGGCCGGGGCCTTGGGGCTGATTCAGGCATTGGTGGTCGTGCTATGCGTCTGGAACTTCGGCTACTGGGTGGCCCGGAAACTCGGCGTGGATCGCGAGATGTCTACCATGCTGGCCAGTGCCGTGTCGATTTGCGGTGTTTCGGCTGCGATCGCCACTTGCGGGGCCATTAAGGGGGATAGCAAAAAGCTGTCGTATGTGATTTCGCTGGTTTTGGTGGTTGCCATTCCGATGATGTACGGGATGCCTTATCTGGCCATGTGGATGGGGCTGTCGCCCGAAGTGGCGGGGGCCTGGATGGGCGGGACGATCGATACGACCGGGGCCGTGGTGGCTTCCGGAGCGGTGCTGGGCGAAACGGCCGAGCAGTACAGTGTCATTGTCAAATTCTCGCAGAATGTCTTGCTGGGGCTGGCGGCTTTTGCGATTTCGATCTACTGGTCGTATGCCGGTAAGGATCACCGCGAGAAACCGACCGCAGGGGTGCTGTGGGAACGTTTCCCGAAATTCGTGTTGGGTTTCGTGCTGGCGTCGCTTGTTTTCAGCTTCGCGATGCCGGTCGAGACGGCGCATCGGATCGGAGGGGTGACCAAAAATCTGCAGGGCTTTTTCTTCGCCGTCGCGTTCGTTTGCATCGGGCTGGAGACCCGCTTCAAGGATATCTTCAACAAGGATTTCAAGAAACCGCTGTGGAGCTTTCTGATCGCACAGGGGTTCAACATCGTGTTGACGCTGATCGTGGCGTATCTGCTCTTCTCCCATATCGGCGATTAGGGCTGGGTTCTGTGAAAATAGGCGAGGGGCGACTTCTTGGTAAAAGAAGTCGCCCCTCGCTTGGCTTTTGACGGGTGCCGGCCGGCTTATTTTTTCGTCGTCTGCGGCACGATCACCGGTAAGGCTCCCGGCAGGCATTCGATGTCGAGCGGAAAATCGGGCCCCTTTTCGCCGTCGATGTCCGACGTGACGTGTTCGTTTTCAATGTGCAGTTTGCGGGTCTGGAAGTAAACGATGTCGCTCGGATAGGCCGCTCCCTTCCGCTTCATCAGGAAATGGAAGACGTTTTTGACGCTCTCCACGATGTTTTCGCCCCGGATGATCAGGACGTCGAACAGCCCGTCCGTCGCGCTGGAGTGGCTGGCGAGTTTCAGGTTCCCGGCCGTCTGGCCGTTGAAGACCAGCAGCAGCAGGCAGCTCCCGCGGAAGGTCAGTTCGTCGGCTTCGACCGTGATGTTCATCTTGCGGAACGAAGGCAGTTCGCCGATGCTGCTGACGTAGTAGGCCAGTTTGCCGAAGACGTTTTTGAGGGCGGTCGGCGTTTTGTGCGACACTTCGGTGAAGAGACCGCTGCTCAGGACGTTGATGAAGTAGCGGTCGTTCACGCGTCCCATGTCGAGTCGTTCGGTCTTCCCGTTCAAAATAGCCTGGCACGCGTCGTCGAGGTTCTCGGGCATGCCGATCAGGTGGCTGAAGTCGTTGGCCGTACCGGTCGGCAGGATGGCGATCGGGATCGTGATATCCCGGTGGGTCAGGTAGTTGACCAGCCGGTTGATGGTGCCGTCGCCGCCGGCCACCAGGAGGTGTTCGGGGCGCAATTCGCCGATCAGCGTGCCGAGGTCGGAGAGACCTTTCTCCCGCGTGATGCGGAAAAGGGTCAGCACATAGCCGGCCTGCTGGTAATGCCGGGCGATCTGATCCAGCTGGGCGACGATCTGCGCTTCGCCCGAGATCGGGTTATAGAGGAAGAGTATATTTTTCATAAGGTGGATAACGCTTTGACAGAGGAGAGGCGCGGACTATCGGGCCACTCGTTTTTCGATGTTCGGCGTCATGTAGACCCCCATCGAGCCGTCCGACCGGCCGTAAACCAAGTAGCCTTCCAGTTCGCGATGCCGCGCCAGCAGCTTCTTGCTCTCCTCCAGTCCCAGCACCATGCAGGCCGTCGCATAGCCGTCCGCGATGGCCGAGGTCGGCGCGATGATGGTCGCCGACAGCAGGTTGTGCACTGTCGGTCGCAGGGTCTGCGGGTTGATCGTGTGGGTCACTTTGTTGCCGTTCTCGTCGAAGGCGAATTTGCGGTAGTTGCCCGAGGTCACCAGCCCGGCGTTCGTGAGCCGCAGGATGGTCTGCAAGTCTTCGCCCGGCACCATGTTGCCCTCCACCGGCCGGTCGATCCCGATGCGCCAATCCCCGCCGCGCGGGCTCTCGCCGCGGCAGAGGATTTCGCCGCCGATCTCCACCATGTAGTCCCGGATGCCGAGCGAGTCGAAGAGTTCGCCCACCAAGTCCGACGAATAGCCCTGCGCAATCGCGTTGAAGTCCAGGGCCAGTCGCGGGTCGGTCTTCACGAGGCGCCCCTCCTCGATCTTCACCTTGCCGTAGCCGGTGAAGACCCGGATCGAGTCGATCTCCCGTTGCGACAGCAGGTGCGGGGTCTCCTCCGTCCCGATGCGGTAGGCGGCGATCAGCGGACGCAGCGTCACGTCGAAAGCCCCCCGGGTGTCGTCGCTGATCCGGCGGGCGATGGCGAGGCACTCCGCGATCCAGCGGTCCGGTCGGGCCGAGGTGTCGTTCTCGTTGAGCCGCGTCAGCAGCGAGCTCGGGTTGTAGACTGACATCGAGTTGTCGAAATCCTCCAACAGCTCTTCGATATTCGACCGCAGGTCGCGGCCCTGCGGATCGTGGTAGACGATATGATAAGTGCTTCCCTGAGTAAAGCCGTCTACTGTCGTATAGGACGTTTTCGGCGCACAGGAGAGGAGGCCCAGTGTCGCCCATGCGCCGAGAAGTGTCAGGCTGGTCGTCGTTTTCATAGGTTAGCGGGATTTGCGTTTCAGAATTTTCTCCACCGCCCGGTGGTAAGCCCGTGCATAGGCCTCCATGCCGTAGTCCGACGGGTGGATGTAGTCCACCATCCCGTCTGCCGGCATCCGCAGGTCGCGGCGCGAGAGGTAGTACAGCCCATCGATTCCCTCCCTGCGCAGGTCGGCGAAAGCGCGCCGCTGCGCCCGATCCGCCCGCTCGTCGTCTGCGCGTTTCGCGGCGTTGGTCTGTCGGTTGGCATAGCCCGGGTGTTCGACGAGCAGAATCGGCACCTCCGGCCGTGCCTGCCGGAACTGCCGCACGGCGTTCGTCACCAAGGTGTAGATGCTATCCTCCGGCACATACATGTTCGGCATGCAGTCCACCACATACAGCGCCGCCGGAATCAAGGTTACGTAGTCGATCACCTCCGGTTCGAGGCGTCCGTTCCCCGAGAAACCGAGATTCACCACCGGCCGCCCCGTCATCCGTTGCAGCAGGTTCGTCCATGCCATCCCCGGCCGCGACGCGCAGGCTCCCTGTGCGATCGAAGTCCCGTAAACGACGATCGGCAGTTGCGTCTCCGTCGGCACGAATTTGAATGCCGAGCCCTCCCGCACGCCGATCTTCAGCTTCCGCACGGTATTGTAGAGCGGCAGGTAGAGCGTATAAGTCATCCCTGTGCCCGTCGTGTCCGGCAGCTCCCGGTAGGTGTAAACGATCGGATTGCCAAACGAATAGCTCCCCCAGCACCGTTCGCCCCGGTCGTTGTAGAGGTCGACGCCGCTCACCCCGGTCGCCGGCATGTGCGGCATCGTGTGCGCTTCCGTCACTTCGTATTGCACCGTAATCTCCGGCGAGTCGGTCGTGAATTGCAGATAGAGTCCCGCGCTGTTCCGCGACAGAGACCACACCGCCTCCCGCACAACCCGTCCGGCCGAATCCGGCAGGCGCGTGTAGTCTTTCTGTGCAAAACCTCGCCCGTGAATATAATCGACCTCTGCTGTTCCGGCAGCGACCAGCGGGTCGTGCCAGTCGACGGGAGACTGCGCCCGCGACGCCAGACTCCCGGCGAACAGTACGGATAGGAAAATGGTTTTGATCGGTTTCATGGTGCGTACAGATTATCCGAAGAAACTTCCCACTTTGCTGATGGCGCTCGGCAGGGCGAAAACCACCACCCGGTCGTAGGCCTGAATCTCGGCGTTCCCCGTGGCGATCATCGCCTTGTCGCCCCGCACGATCCCGCCGACGATCGCCTCACGCGGAAAGTTGATGTGTTTGATCCGCCCCTTGGTCGCCGGGCTGTTCGGTTTGACGATGAACTCCAGCACCTCCGCATCGCATCCGTTGAGGCACTTAATCGCCTGCACGTCCGTGTTCATCGTGAACCGGAAGATCGAACTCGCCGTAATCAGCTTCTTGTTGATGATAGTGTCGATGCCGATGCTCTCGGCCAGCGAGATGTAGTTCATGTTTTCGACCTCCGCGATCACCTTCTTGACCCCCATCCGCTGGGCCAGCATGGCGGCCAGGATGTTGGTCTCGGCCCGCCCCGTGAGCGCCACGAAGGCGTCCATCTTGTCCAGCCCCTCTTCGATCATCACCTCGCTCTTGCGCCCGTCTTCGGCGATCACCAGCGTGTTGTCGAGCATCTCGGCCAGTTTGTAAGCCTTCTCGGGGTTGTAGTCCACCAGTTTGATGTCGATTTCGTTCTGGAGCGCCTTGGCGATGCGCCGCCCGATGCGCGAACCGCCCAGAATCATCAGGTTCTTCACGTCGATGTTCGGTTTGCCCGAAAAGGCCGTCACCTCCTTCACCGAGGCGCGTCCCGAAATGACGTAAACCATGTCGCCCTCTTCGAAAACGTCCTCGCCGCGCGGGATGATCGTCCGGCCCGCGCGCGAAATCGCCACCGTGCGGTATTCCAGGTTTTCGCGGTCGCGCGTGATCTCGATCAGCGAACGACCGATCAGCGGCGACGAGGTGTCGAGCCGGAAAACCACCAGCGAGAGCTTGCCGCCCGAAAAATCGACGTACTCCGAAGTGGAGGAGTGCCCCAGCAGCGTAATCACCTCCTGTGCTGCCGCCTTCTCCGGATAGAAGAGGTAGTCGATTCCCATGTTGATGAAGACCTCCTTGTTGTTGGGCCTCAGGTATTCGTCGTTGTCGATGCGGGCGATCGACTTGCGCGCTCCGAGCTGCTTGGCGATCGCCGCCGAGAGGATGTTGGTGTTCTCCTCGGGCCCCACGGCCATAAAGAGGTCGCACCGCTGCACCTCGCCCCGGGTCAGGGTCTCGAACGAGGTGACGTCGCCCTCGATCGTCAGCACGTCCGACAGCGAGGCCAGCTCGTCGAGCCGCTTCTCGTCTTCGTCGATGATCGTGATGTCGTGGTATTCGTTGCTGAGCATCTTCACGAGGTGGCTCCCCACTTCGCCCGCTCCGGCGATCAGTATCTTCATGATAAACAAGAGATGAAACCCTCGCAAAGGTAGCGAAAAAAGCACTATTTTTGTTAGGTGTTCCGCCGCGGGGGCGGGAAGTTTACAAATCTCTCGGAACAATGTCGAATCTGTTGATTATCACACTTATTGCCATAGCGGCCGTGGGGCTGTTCGTGCTCGGCCTGTCGATTACGTTGATCCGCAAGGGGCACGACCTGGAGAGCGACGTGGGAAGCAACCGCGAGATGCGGCGGCGGGGGATCGAGTGCGCGTCGGCCCAGATCCGGCGCGAGGAGGCGGAACGGCTCGGGCGGAAATTCGACCTGCCGGGCGGGTGCGACGGAGTGTGCGGAAGCTGCGCGGGAGAGGATAAATGTCGGTAAATCTGAAGAAATGACCCGTTGCGGTTGGGCCTCTCTGCGGAGTGTCCTGTGGTTAATTCTTTGGATATAAACGGGTTGTTTGTGCATATTTTGCAGCCCGGAGTGTTGCACGATTCGAAAAATGGTGTACCTTTGTCATTGTGAGGTGGTCTGCGGAGGGGGATTTGTGTCACCAAATTTTGACAGATGAACGGATGGAAACTCGTGTGGAGACGGTCGGTGACGGCCGGAACGGTTTTCCGCGGAGGACTGCTCGGGCTGTTGCTGTGCGCGGGGATGCTCGCCACGGGATGCGCGCGGCGGGGAGATGCGCCGTTCGGTTTGAACGGCGATGCCGAAGTGCGGCTTTCGCTCGGGGTGGATCACTCGGAAAATGAACAGGTCGTTTCGCGGACGGCGATGCCGCAGATCGATCCGCACAAGGACCTCGCGGTATACGTAATCAATACCCATGAGGATACGCTGGCCCGGTGGGCGTCGTTCGACGACGTGCCGTCGGTGTTGAGGTTTACGCCGGGGGCCTATAAAGTGGTGGCGGAATATCGACCGGCGGGGGCACGGGTGCCGGATTTCGATACCTATATATATCGCGCGGAGGAGAAATTCGTCATCAAGGCGAAAGACGATCTGCATATCAATCTGGTGGCGCGTCTGGCCACCGTCAAGATTTCGGTCGAGTTCGATTCGAATTTCGACTTCTTTTACCAAAGCTATTCGGTGGACATTCGCACGGTGGGGAAAGACTCGCTGCGATTTGTCGACGGCGAGACCCGGTGCGGATTTTTCGAACCGGGGAGCGTGCGCATGCGGTTCAATCTGGTGACCCGGGAGGGACGGCGGCTGGTCTTCTCGCCGGCGCCGCTGGCCAAGGCGCAGGCTGCGGATGCCTATACCCTTAAGTTGAGGGTGGCGTCGGATCAGGGGAATGTGTCGGGGATTATCATCACGACGGACGATGCGATGAATCCGGACAAGGAGGTTTGGGTCGAAGTGCCGAAGTACTTCCTGCCGAAAGATAAGCCGACGATCGCGCCGACGGGATTCGTTTCCGGGGTGTTGCAGAGCGTGTTCGAGGGGGCGGTGGCGAAGTGGAGCGTGGCGGCGGAGGCGCAGGGCGGAGTGTCGTCGTTTGTGATTCGGCTCGAAGACGGGCCTGCGGGCGTGCTGGGGACGAAGCTGGGGGCGGCTTTGGAGGGGAGATCGGAGATCGATCTGGCTTCGCTGCCGGAGGAGGCTCCGTTGCGGCGGGCGCTCAGGGAGGCGGGCTTTGTCTGGAGTGCGGGGTTGAACTCGCCGGAGGATGCGGCGATCGCCACTTCGGTGTGGGTCGATTTCAGCGGCGCGATGCGGGCTCGGGAGGATGGTTCGGCGGCGGTTTACGATTTTTCGTTCGCCGTGACGGATAACTACGATCAGCAGCCGGATGTGGATCACCCGTGTGCGGTGAAGGCCGAAGTCAGGGTGCCGACGGTCAAATTCATCGATATCGAGACGGGAAATATTTGGGCCACCCGTGCGTTCTTTACCGTGCGGGCCAATTATGATCTGAATACGGGTACCCATCCTATGGTGCAATATCGGAAAACGTCTTCTCAGAGTTGGATTGATACGGAGGAGGGAACGAACGGCGATGTGATCGTGACGGCGCTGAACGGTGGGGCTCCGGATGCAAGCGGTTTTTATGCGGCACAGTACGAATTGCGCGGCCTGCAGGCTGCTACGGAGTATGAGTTCCGGGTGCTGGCCAATGAGCGGGCGGTCTCGCCTGTTCAGCCGGTTTGGACAACCGAACGGAAATTGTCAGTGCCGGGGATCGGTGCGGACGGGAGTTTTGCGGCGGGGTGGAACGAGGCTGCGGCTACTACGGCGTTGGGAGTGACCGTACAGGCTCCGCCGGCGGGATGGGCGACCCGGAATGCGTTGACCACTTCGCAACGGGCATTGAGTACCGATCCGAATACGGGGAGCGGGACGGTCGCATGGTCGGAAGTGTCGGCCAATAACGGAACGTTGCTGGTGCCCAGTCCGGGGGATTATAATCGCAAGGCCGTACAGCTCCGGACGACGGGATGGGGGCAGGGTAGCTATTCCAAAGCCGACGGAGACAATGCCGGCAGCTTCTTCTCCGGTGGCGGTTCGCCGGCTTTGGGTGCACGGGTGCGGAATACCAGTGCGGCGATTCTTTATTTAGGGGCCTATTCGGCTTCGTCATTGGGTGATGCCAGTGAAACCTGGGAATATTACGCCAAATCCTGGTCGTCCAAGACCAAAGTGACCTATCCGTATGAAACGTTCCAGGGAGAAACCGTTGCGGAAACCGGGGCCGCTTTCGCATCGCGGCCGGCTACGCTGAATTTCCAGTATACGTTTACCCCTTCGACGGATGGTTCTCCGAAAGAGTTTTTGGTTCGGGCAGAGGTCTATGCGACGGATGGGACGAAGATAGGCGGGGTGGTGTGGAACAATGGCACCGCGGTGACCAATATGACCAACCGCACGCTCGAGATCGACTATACGGTATTGGATAAACCGGCGGCGGTTCTCAAACTCTTCTTCAGCTCTGACGTGCGTTGGGAAAGCGTGGGAACGCCAAATGGCGGCCCGGATTATACCATGATGCGGAATGGCGACCCGCATATCGGGAATGTCTTGGTGATCGATCGTGTGACCTTAGGCTACGACTTCGAGTAGGCTGTGATAAAAAGTAAGAAAGTAAAACGGTATGGATATGAAAACATACGGAATACATAAGAAACTGCGGACTTTGACCATCGTAGCGACGGTGGTATGGGGTATGGGTGTGGGGCTCTCCTCCTGCATCTCGGCCAAAGACCCTTATGCCCAGAAGGAAGAAAACGGCGGGCGGACGGGAACGCTCAGCGTGGCGTCGCTGGATCGGGAGGGGGATTTTATCGTGGCGGATGCCGCCGGAGGAACCAAGGGAGACGGGGGGACGAAAGTGCCGGATATCTCGACGTTCCGCGTGGCCGTGCTCGACTATAAAGGGCAGAGCGTGGTGAAAAACAACCTCACCGGGCAGGAATACCGCTGGAAAACCTTTGCCGAAGTCGAAGGCGAGATGGTTACCATGCCTTCCGGGAAATACAAACTCGAAGCAGCCAGCCTGGCGGTCGAACCGCTGGCCGAGTGGGAGACACCGTACTACTACGGGGTGAAAGACTTTACCGTCCGGATATCGGAACTGACTACCGTCGACCTGGTGTGCCGGTTGGCCAACGTCAAAGTCACCGTCGAGTACGACAAGGAATTTCTCGAAAAAGTCGACAATCCGTCGGCCGCGGTCTATTTCGACTACACCGATCCGGCGACCGCGCAGCTCAGGTATGCCGAACTGCCGTTCCCGGTGGGCGAGACGCGCGCCGGGTACTTCAAAGTGCCGGATGACGGAAAGTTGTACGTCAAAGTGACCGGCATACGGAAAGAGGACGGCAAACCGCTCGGCGACGGAGAGGGACAAGTGAAGATTATCGAGGGAGTCAAGGCGATGGAGTGGCGCAAAGTGCGCGTCGGGTATCAGCAGAGCGGACAACTCTCGGCATCGGTGACGGTGGATTACAGCACCGTCGACTCGGAACACCGCGTCGAGATTCCGGACGGTGATGCCATTATCGACGGAGGGCCCAATAACGACAACTGGGAAAATGAAGGCGGTAACGAAGGATCGTCCGGGAAATTCGACATCGTCGGAGCTAATTTCAACGGATCGCCTTTCGTCATTACGGATCAACTGACCGTTTCGATGGCGGATAATAACCTGATCGACGTGCGATTCGACGCCCCGGAGGGGATCGACCAGCTGTATGTGACCATTCAGTCGGATGCTTTGGCCGAATTGCTGCCGGTGCTAGGGTTGGAAAACGGAAAACCGTTCGACATCGCCAATCCCCCGGCGGCCAGTGAGGCCGGGTGGGTCGATATGTTCGCCAATCCGGATATCGGAATTCTCGATCCGGCCGTGCCGATCAAGGGAAAGACTTCGCACACCTTCTCGGTGGGCGGACTGATGGGGCTGCTCGGGAGTGTGGCCGATCCGGCGACCAACGGAGCGGCCGTGCACAAGTTCGGCCTGAAGATGGTCGATAAGGCCGGGAAGGTCAAAGAGGCCACGCTGGCGATTAAGTTGACCGAATAGTTCGGGGCGGGGGGAGACCGAAGCGATCCGTATGCGGCTTTTCGGAGTATTAACGGAATAATTTCGGCGTATGACTACGCAAATCAGACATATAGCGAACCGGTTCTTTCGGAGCGGGCTGCTTCTCCTGCTCGGAGGCTGCTGCCTCGCGGGGTGCAACCGCAGTCCGCTGGGGGCGGGCGAGGGAACGCTTTCGCTGGCGTTCGAGCGGAACGAAGAACTCACCGTGAAAGGGGCTGTGAGCGCGGCGGCGACCGATGCGGGCTATGCCCTCGATATCGTGAACGAAGCGGGGGATACGGTGGCGCATTATAACGACCACCGCACCGTAGCGTCGATTCGGCTGGCAGAGGGGATTTACACGGTTCACGCGGCGGACAATGGCAAGAACGGGAGCGGAGAGCGGTTCGGCAGGCCGCGCTATGGCGGACGGCAGACGGTGACGGTCGTGGCGGGGAGGAATACGCCGGTGCTGATGACCTGTAAGCTGATCAACGTCAAGGTCAAAGTCGAAGAGTTCGAGCAGGCCATTCGGGACAATTTCACCGAGTATAGCTTGACGATTAAGCCCACGTGGGAATATACGGGGCGCGATACCCTGACCTTTACGCAGGCCGAGGTGGATGCCGGACAAGAGGGGTGGATCAACCAGACGCAACGGGGGCGGTTCGTCTTGATTTTCCGGGCGATCAACCACCAGGAGCCGGATCGGAGACAGGTCTACGTGCGGACGATCGCCGATGCCGAAGGGGCGGATTTCTATCGCTTCCGCGTGCGGATGAACCCGGTGGGGAGCGTTTCGGACGGGGGAGCGATGTTTCGGCTTTCGGTGCGGACGGATGCCGCCGAATACGAATTCCCGCTCGAATTGAAAGAGGAGACCCGGCCGGTGCCGGTGGTGACCAGAGCGGACGGAGGGAATGTGCGCGAACCGATCATGACCAACGTCGATGTGCGGGCGGGGAATGCTCGGCTCGATATTTCGGCCGCGGCCGGGATTCGGCGGTTGCGGATCCGGCACGAAGATGCGGCGGTGTTGCTGACATACGGATTGCCGGGGATGATTACCCTGGGCGGGGGGAACGACGCCGCGACCGACGAGGCGCAGCGGACGGCGATGACCGGGATTGTGGCCTGGGAACCGGGCTCGATGGTGGGCCGGACGAAAACGTGGGTCGATTTCTCGGAACTCATCAATACCGCGACGGGAAAAGAGGGGGCGAATGCGGGGCAGCTGCTGCCGGAAGGGTTGTATCCGGTGGAACTCGAAATCTACGACGACGACAACCAGATGGTGAAACAGCAGATCGTTTTCTCCGTGGCACGCGACTTCTCGACCGACGGGGCGCTGAGCTCCGAACTGGTGAACGGGGTTCCGGGGGTGGGGGCGAAGTATGCCTACGTGCGGGCGAAGTGGCTGGGAGCCGCCCAGCCGACGGGGCTCGGATTCGAATACCGGCCGGCGGGGGCGGGCGACGGAGCCTGGGTGACGGTGCAGGGGGCGGCGGTGAGCGTCGATGCCGCGGCGAAGAGCTTCGTCGGGTTGCTCAAGGAGCTTGTGCCGGAGACCAGGTATGAGTTCCGGCCGATCGGCGACGGCCTCGTGCCGGGGAGCGTCGGGACTTTTGTGACGGATGCATGGATTGAAATTCCATATATGGATTTTGATAATTGGTACCAAGGTAGTGCGGGGTCCGGACTTACGGCAGCCTCGGATGTTTGGTTTGCCAATCCTCAGGGACAACCCATGTTTTGGGCGACGGGGAATCCTGGTACTAAAGCAGGCGTGGCTTTGAAAATCAATATTACGGAACCGACTGATGATGCGGTGTCCGGTAAGGCGGTTAAAATGGTTAGTAAAAGTGGAGTGCCGATGACGAAACATGCGGCGGGTAATATCTATGCCGGAGACTTTGTGACCAATATAAGTAATCCGGCCAGCAGTGCCAAAATGGGACGTCCGTATACGGGACGACCATTAGCCTTGAAAGGATACTATAAATATACTTCTACTCCGATCGAAGTGGGGGATGCGTATATAGATCAACCGGATAAAGGAACTATTTATATGTATCTGGAAGATTGGGGACAGGCTTCTTTGGGGCCGGGAGAACGACCGGCTAATGCCGAGATCATTGCGGAAGGAGTCTTGCTGATTGAGGAGGATAAGGCAGAGTATACACCGTTTGTGATTCCATTGACTTATACGTCGGCGACAAAGAAACCTACCCATGTGCGGTTGGTGGCTTCATCCAGTTATATGGGTGAGCAATTTATCGGAGGGAATGGAAGTACCTTGTTTGTTGATGAATTTGAATTGGTTTGGGAGCCTTCGGTTAATTAATGCCGGTGAGGGAGCGATGACGCAGGGACTGTATGTTTGCTTGCATCCATACCTGCAAACGAATCTGAAATGAGAAAAAAAATATACTTGTTGGCGGCAGCCTTGGCGGCCGTTTGCGGGATGCTCGACGGACAGGTCGCTGCGCGGGAGAAGTTCGACCGCGGGATCACCATGCAGACATTCATGCCCAAAGGCATGTGGTTCTTCGGCGGAAACGTCTCCTATACCCAGCACAATAACGACGATTTCAAGATGTTCGGCCTGCTCAAGGACTTCTCCAGCAGGGGATACACCTTTGCCGTCAGGCCGATGGCAGGTTACTCGTTCGCCAACAACTGGGCTGCGGGGCTGGCGTTTACCTATGAACGCACCATGTTGCAGATCGACAAAGTCAGCTTGTCCCTCAGCGACCTCAGTTTCGACCTCGAGGATTACTACAACATCGAGCATATCTATACCGGAACCTTGTTCCTGCGCAACTTTATCAACCTGGGGAACAGCAGGAGATTCGCCTTGATCAACGACCTCAAACTCCAGCTCGGCGGGGGACAGGGGAAGACCATCAATGGCAAAGGGGACGATATGAGCGGTACCTATACCAAAATTTACCAGCTCGGGCTGGTCTTTTCGCCCGGCGTCTCCGTCTTTATCAACGACTACTCGTCGGTCGAAGCGACCATCGGCGTGCTCGGCTTCCAGTACAAACGTACCGAGCAGATTACCAATCAGATCTATCATGGTTCGCGACAGACCAGCGGGGCCAATTTCAAGATCGATATTTTCTCCATTGCGCTGGGGATGACCTTCTACTTGTAGAGGGGGGGATTCTCTTTTTTCTGCGCGCTTTTTCAGTGGCGATGATGAAAAACAGACAGACAACCATCTGGATTCGACGGTTCGGCGCGGGCTGTGCGGCCGCTTTGCTGGCCGTCGGATGTATCAAAAACGACATTCCCTACGAAATCGTGCCCGGAAACGTGACCTCGATGGAGATACGCGGCGCCGAGTCTTTGACGCTGGACAACACTGCCCGGACGATCGACCTCGTGCTGGCCGATACCGTAGACCTGAGGCATGTTTATCTGGAAGACTTCCGCATTACGCCAGAGGCGCGGATCATCGATAATATGACCTTTCAGGAACTCGACACCCTCGACTCCTACTACCTCGACCTGACGCAGGGCGGCGAACAATATGTCATCCCGTCGATCGAGACCGACCCGTATACCTTCACGGTGATTACCTATCAGGACTACTTGTGGACGTTGCGGGCCACGCAGAATATCGAGCGCGTGTTCCGTCTCTCGCCCGAGCAGCAGATCGGCGAAGCGAGGTTCAGCGTGACGCGGTGCAGTGTGGGGGCTTCGGTGCCCGAGAGCGTGCCGCTGACCGAAATCGACATACAGGAGCTCAAACTGGGGCCGTCGAATGCCACTATGGCTTGGAAGGCGCCGGACGGGACACTGGTCGAAAACGTCGACGTGCGGACGATTCACGACTTCACCTTTCCGCAGCACTTTATCGTGAAATTCTTCGATATTACCCAGGAGTGGGTGGTGGCCGTCGAGCAGTCAA
Source organism: uncultured Rikenella sp. (assembly GCF_910579375.1). GTDB lineage: Bacteria > Bacteroidota > Bacteroidia > Bacteroidales > Rikenellaceae > Rikenella. Next base: position 27,521 of record NZ_CAJTUJ010000005.1, on the reverse strand, counting down.
AACAGTACATTCTGGATCTGTCGGTGAATCCGTGGGCCAAGTTCGCCTACTTCTCGGCCCAGGGGCTGACCTCGGCTGGCGAGTGCGGTTTCCAGGTGCGGCCGGCGGGGGCGGGCGACGATGCGTGGAGCGCCGTGGCGGACGTCGAAGTCGATGGGACTTCGTTCTCGGGCAAGGCGACAGGCCTGCAACCGGCTACGAACTACGAAGTGCGGGGCGTGATCGGCGACAATTACGGCGATCCGGTGGCCTTTACGACCGATGGAATGCCGGAAATACCCAACCTGAGTCTCGACCAGTGGACGCTCGATAAAACGACCTGGTATCCGTATGCAGATGCGGCGAACTCTTATTGGGCGACGGGGAACAAAGGGGTGACGATGTCGAACAAGCCTTCGAATACGACACCCAGCGATGTGACGGTGAACGGGACGGGCAAGGCGGCGAAGTTGGTCACCCTCGGTGGGATACCGATTGCTAAGATCGCTGCCGGGAACCTGTTTGTCGGCGATTTCGTGATGAACGGACTGCCGACGACATTGCCGGCCATGCGGAAGTGTCCGAAGTTCGGGAGACCTTATACCGGGCGGCCGACGTCGCTTTCGGGATGGTTCCAGTACACCTCCGCGACGATCGACATTGCGGCGGACGACAAGTTGCCGGAGCTCAAAGCCAAGATCGGAGATCCGGATCAGTGTCATATTTACATCAGTTTGGAAAACTGGGGCGGTGCTGCGGAGCGGCCGTTGGGAACCGGCGTGCCGACGCTGTCCGATGCGAGCGTGCTGGGATGCGGCGAATTCTATACTGACCAGACGGTCGATAAGTACACGCCGTTTAAGATCGATATCCAGTATAAAAATGTGGCCGATAAGCCGACGCATGTCGTTCTTGTCGCGACCTCGAGCCGTTGGGGCGGCGATTTCTGCGGAGGCTCGGGCAGTGTGCTGTATGTGGACGGGCTGGAGCTCGGTTTCGATTAAGGATGGCTGGCGGAGGGGCGTTATTTATGGCATCGGGGGAGAACTCTCAAGAAGTTCTCCCCCGATGCTTTGTGGATCGATAATGTTCGTTTGAGCGGTTACTTACTGGCTGAAGGTACGCTCATACGTTGTTGGTTAGTCATTCGGTTCTTGCTTCATCGTTTTCCTTTTCTTGGGGTATCATTGTCCACGTTCCATCTTCGTTTTGGACATACGTGTCCGTATCCGGTTGTCGGAGCGCATTGATTTTTTCTGCCAGCGCTTCGAAATCGACTTCGGCCAGCTTTGGATCATCTCCAGTTGTGACCACCCCGTTTTCTGCCAGCTGTTGCATTGCCCGCGTTTCGGCAGCAGAGAGGGCATAGGGGGAGGAGGTGTCCGCCTGCGTGTACCAGGTGTATCCCGCCGCCTCGTAGTCGCCATAGTTTTTCTCGAACAGTGCGATACCCGAGAGCGTGAAACCCGATCCGGTTACTTGGAACGACTCCGTAACATACTTATACGGATAGTTGTTCATGAAATTCCCCTGCTGTCCTGAGATAAAGCCTAAAATATAGTCGGAATCGCTCCAGCCAGAGATGTATCCCGCCCCGATATAAGTGCTTTCCGGATCAAGTACCGTCATTTGCGGTTCTCCATTGAGGTAGGATGTCGTTGATCCCAGTACTTTTTTTATCGCCTCCCTGTACGACAGCATGTGTATCGGAGTTCCTATCCCTCCGATCGCTCTGAGAAGTCCCCCTCCCGGTACCCCGTTCACCGCAAACCGCGGATATTTCGACGCCTTGTTCGAAGGAGTGTACCGGAAATCGAAGTTTGTAGTCATGCCTGCCTGTGAACATGTTCCGATGTAGGTCTGTGTATTGGACGCTACGGTCGGTGCCCCCGGATAGTTCGATGTGTTTGGGGTTAGGGTGACATAAACCTTTCTGGTTATGGTAATGGAACGAGAGCTGGTCGAATTGTTCTGTGACCAGACTACTTCGCCCCACGTGGCTCCAACCGTAGCTCCGGTAGCACTGCCGGACCATGTGTTGTGAATGGTTTGTGTGCCATATCCCTCTGGAACAGAGTTGTTCTCCGTAGTGGATCCTGAACTGAACTTGAAGTGCCATCCAGCTTGGTAAGTAGTCTTCGGATTCGATCGTCCTCCGGTGTAAGGTACGGATTCGTAAGACAATGATCCGGGTGTTTGGTTAAGTTGGAGGATGAAGTTCGGAGCTTGTGTCGGTGTGCCCGTAGCCGTCGTATCCCAACTTACCTGTGTACCGCCGTAATCTGCGTGATTGGTAAAGGCGCAGGTTTGGGTAGCCGTTACCATCGGACCGGAAGTTCCGTTGCTGACAACTGTTCCTTTGGAGGAGGCTGTCACGATACCGTCGCTCGAAAGGGCGGTGAAGTTGCCCGCCGCTCCGTTCCACCGGAACGACATCCCGGTTTGCGCATTCGACCCGCCGAGTTTGGCCTGGCTCCAGGTGCCCGTCGTACCCGAAGCCCAGGTGTATCCCCACAGGGTATCTAACGCCGCGTCGGTCGGATAGCTGTCCCATTGTGGGGCAGCCGTACCTCCTCCGGCTCCGATGACAGGATAAGTCAGCGTGCGGGTTTTCAGGGCTCGGGTTTCTGTTACATAGTTGGCTGCCTGATGAATGAGGAGGGTCTTGCGATGGTCGGCCTCGGTGTCCGAGTTCGTCCTGGCTTCTATCCGGATGGTTGTCGTCGCCTTGAAAGTCGTACCGAGCGATCCGACGGTAAGTACGTCCGCACTGACGGAAGCGATGGAGTCCGAGACGACGACATCCGCCGGCTGCGACCAGTTCGTTTCTTCTCCGCCGCTGCCGGGTACCTCGTTCCAAGTCCATTCGCGGCGAACGACCATATGGATTTTGGCCGTTCCTCCGCCGGCCGGGAAGGAGGTTATGGCATTCTCTGTCTCCAGCGACACGTTCTTCCATTCGCCGTAGATTTTCGTTCCCGCTTCCTGTGTCAGTGTACAGGTTCCCGTTGTCTCGCCCTGCGTGACCGTGATTTTACTGTCGATTGGATCGGTCGTCGTGTTGTTCGGTGCCGTGATGATGACCTCCGCCGGCCCGTTTCCGCCTAAAGTCGATGCCGTCCATCCGTCCGGTAAGCCAGTGATTGTCCATTCTACTCCTTCGATGCAATCGACCTGTAGGGTCTGCGTTCCTCCGGCTGCGGCAAAGGCCAGCGACTCGGTGACAGACAGCGAAAAGTTCGGATAGATTCGTTCGGAGCCTATATAGATCGCTTTCGTTGGCGTCGAACCGATGAATAATCGTATATTCTTATTTCCGAATATCAGCATTACTGTACGATGTAGAGTGTGTTTTCATCCTTCGTCTCCAGTGCTTCGTAGGCTTCCTCCGTGCCTTTCCAGAGGTGGATGCCGTCCACTGTGTCGGCGGCTAAGTCCGACTCGCTGCCGTCTACTGTCAGTAGTTTGGCCAGTATATCTTCAGCGGTATAATGGGAGGCGTCTAATTTGGCATGCCAGGCTGTTCGTTCCTCTTCTGTGATGTGTCGGGCCGTGTCCGATATGTGTGTAGCCAGATCGGTAGCGGCGGCTCGTTCGTTGATTTGGCGGAGCAATTCCGCTCCTTGTCGTGCCGAGAGGACTCGTGTCGCATCGTCTGTGGCCAGGTCGTCGGCAATCGCTGTTTTTTTGAGGTATGCGGTTGTCAGAGACTCGATCTCGTTTTGGTGTTCCCGAATGAACGCGAGTGCCTCGTTCAGGGTGTCGATGACGTCCGGTGTTTCCGTGCCGCTGATCGCCTGGTTGATTGTTTCGATGCAGGTTTGGAGTTTGCGCAAGGTGTCATAGCCTTCATCCGCTCCGTCGCGGAGGGTGGTGAGTAGGGCTCGGTCGGCGGTTTCGAAGTCGGTACGAAGGGTCTCTAAGTCGGTACGAAATTGTTCGTCGGCGGCTTCCAACTCTTCGATCTCTTCGTTGATGACTGAAATTTCGTATGTATTTTGGGCTTGGTGTCTTGAAAACTCTGTGTTGAGTTGGTCGTGTCGGTACTCTAATTCTTCACCGTCTGTTCGGGGATATTTCTCATTCAGTAGGTTCGGAAGGTTTTCGACCGTGTCGATCGGAAGCTGATCTTCTTCTTTGTGCCAAAAACTGTCGATCCAATCCGCAAAATGTTCGGCTTTCGGATACAGACCGCGTTTGAACCATGACTTTAATAATGCTCTGCCTTGTGTTGCCATTTTGTAGATCGTTTATTTTACGCGCATGATGTAAGCCAGTACGTAGTACGGTGGCCGATTCTCGTGTGCGGCATTGCTGCCGGTTGATTCAGTGTGGTGTCGCAGGTAGTATAGATAATGGTTGTCACTATCCGATTTGCCTGAACCAAGAGATGGATTCGGAAAATAGTCTCGTCCGTCTCGGGCCGGATCGTTATGGGCTTCTGAAAAGTAGTAATCTTTCACCTGATGGGTATGGGACGGCATTTCTGTCGAGGTGAGGGTATGTTGTTTCTCACCTCCTATATTCCCGAAGGTATTGTAATCTGTGTCGTTCGGATTGTAACCGACAACGAAACGTCCTCGCAAATCCGGCAGGCGGAAATAACCGTTGGAGGTGGCATAACGCAAACCTGTTGCGCTATAGGTATTGTTGAATGTGGTGCCGAGTGCTTGGTACAACTCCGGATAGTCGGTTATTTTCAATTGCTGGCCTTCGCAGAGTTCGTAGCCCTTCGGGACAGTTTTACCGCTCCATAGTTGAACGATACCTAGAGGCGGTGGAGCGAGCTTTTCGATGGCGATATCTTGTCGGCGGATTTCCGCTTCCAGTTCTGGGGGCGTTTTGACTGCATGGAAATCGGCCCAATCATAGTTTTCACTGCCGATGCCGGGTTTGAGCGAACGCACAGTGTATGCCTGGGGAAATTCGTAACCTTGTGCCGTGACCGGAATAATCTCTTGATGCACATACATGCCTCCGGCGATATTTCCGCCTTCCCAGTAAATGACTTCGCCTTCCGGAAAATCGTTCGTTTTCAGAAAAACATAGCCTGCTCGGCGACGAGTATTATTGAGTTCCGGTTCGCAGCCCGATAAAATGGATTTGTCTCCGGCCAGGTTGCCGAGTACCTGCAGAAGTGCGATATTGGTTTGCAGGGCGTCGAGCGTCTCGCAATCGACCGGGAAATTTTTGTTCGGTTGCAGGAGGAACCGTCCTATCGTTTGTTTCATCCTTCCGTGTAGTTTATCGAAAATCTTTTTGATGCTAATTTGTAGGTGGAGACAATGGCGCGCAATCGCGAAAGTTCGATCGTGGCGTATAGCGAGAGCGGAATGTTTATCCAAAAATCGAATCCGTTGATTCCGCCGAAGCCTCGCCGTTCGATAATCAAAGGGCGTCTCGTCTCTCGCATCGGCAGCAGACGTGTTGTCTCGGTGTGGCGTTGATACCAGGTTTGGTCAGCCTGCTCTTCGACTTCGTCCGTAATGGTGATGCGTCGTTCGATCGGGTCGAACAGGTCGTTCAGTACGGAGCGCAGGTAGCATACTTGGCCGTTGTGTTCGAGACGGTATTCGATGTCGGCGCGCCATTGCATAAATTGGCCGTACAATACGTTGATCGCCTGTACGGAGCTTTGTACCCAGGCTGCTATCAGAGGTTTGCGCCATCTGATCGGCAGTAGCAATAGGGCAAAGCGTTTTATTCGGAGGTCATAAACGCTCATTTGTAAGACTGCATGTTTAAGATGATCTCCCCTGCCGTAAAGTAACCCGCAGAAGGAGTAAAACGGGTGTCGATGACGATAGGTACGCTATCGTCGCTTCCCTCGGCCGAAGCGGAGATCAATTCAACGATGCGCGTGCCTTCGACCTTTTGCAATTCGTCTACGAGGGCCATATGGGTGTATTCGCCGTTGAACGGGAGGTTCTCGACATAGTTCCGAATGGCTTCGCGGCATCTGTTTTCGACTTCTTCGGATAGCAATATCGGATCATAATAGATGTCGACTTTGCAGTGGAAGATGTCGGCGCTTCGATTCACGAGATTGATCCGGACGCCGGCATCTTTGGTTTCAGCGATATAGGCTGCGAGTTGTTTCTCCGTATCGGCGTCCAGCGGCTGTCGGACTCCTTCTTTTTCGCCGGCTACTTTGATGGTAAGCAAGGAGGAGTCGGTGTTCTCCATAGCTGCTGCGAATTTAACGACTCGGGCGGCTTCGATCTCGTTTTCGTCCATACCTGCCGTGTCGTAGCGATCCGTATCGGGCAGCAGGAGCCGGTTCTGCATAAAGGCCAGCGTTTTGTCTCGGTACCATTTCGGGCGGTGGGGCATAATGGTATCGATTCGATTTTCGATATCTGTCCGGTGTCGATCGAACAGTTGTTCCAGTACCCATGTCGCGCAGGCGACGATGTAGAAAAACAGGTTCTCGATGCTCACTCGGCTGAAATGTGTGGTAAAGGCGTCGCCGGGTGCGAATCCATAGAGGGCTGCTACATCTTCGTTACGCATGAAGTCCGTTGTGATGCTCTCTTTGATTTCTGCGATTGTTCTTGCCATCTTTTTTAGCTTACTATAAAGTCGATTTCAATACCCATAAAGTGAATTCCTTCTTGTGTCAGGGCGGTCTCTTCCTCGCGGCTCAAGGCTGTGGCGGGGTATATCTTTTCTACGTGGTAGCGATTGACGGTGTAGGGGTGCTCCACCGGGGCGGTTCGTAGGGGGAGATCGTCTGATAAGACTGCTGTCAGGCTTGTGTCGTTGATTGCGGCCAGGCCCCATGCGGCTGCCATTCCGCCCGAGGTCTGAAGAGCTATGTCGAGCAGGCTTTGCCGCTCTTTTACCTTTACTTCCATTATTCCACCGTGATCGTATTATCTTCTGAAATGTGTATCTGACGGACATCAAGTCCGCATGCGTGCAGCATTTTTTTGACCTCTCCGCGCCACATGACGTCTACCTGTCCGCCGAGTGCCTTTTCGACTTCGCCGCCGATCAGAGGCCACTCTTTCCATTCGCCGCGCAGGGTTACGAGTACGCTTTCGGCGATTTGGCTGTTGGTGTCGCCGATCACGACGCGGCCGTGCTCGATGAGCAGGTCGCCGCTTTCCGTATCTATCAGTATGCCGTTCATCCGTGTTTTACTTTTTCGTTTTCATAATCCGTCCGTTGAGTCAGTCTCAAAGGGGATGTACTCCAGATAACAGATCTTACGAATAAAGTAGCTCCGCCATCTTGGGGACTGGGTGTCCATTCTGCAAAAATCTTTTTTAACTGGTTGAGGTCGTTTTCGATGGCATTGAGACGTGCGGTCAGCTGTTCTGCCTTGATGGTGCCCCCGAAACCGCCGCCGTTCAATGTAATGCCTTCGGAGGTCAATTCCGCACAAGTGTCGTTGCCCATGCGTATGCACACGCTGTTTTCGTCGGCCGTGATGCGAGCGCTCTGTTCGCTGATGGTCATCTCGATGCTTTCCACTTCGTCGGTGAGCAGTACGACGCCTGCCGAGCCTTCGGCGACGAATCCTACGACTACGAAACTGCCCACTTTGGGGAAAGCTACGAGGCCCAGTCGGCTCTCCTGATTGGCCTGGAGATTGACGCCCAGCAACGGAGCGCTTTCGTCTATCGGTGTGCAGTCTACGGTGCGGGCCGCCCGGTCTACGGCATCTACCGTACAGATCAGGCTCGTCGTCCGGCGGCCTCCCTGAGCCAACCGTCTCACGGCTTCTCGGATGTTATTGATGTCGTTCATTCTCCTATTCGCGGGCCGAGCGTGATTTCTTGGCGGAAACCGTTCGTGCCGTATTTGATTATGTTTTTTTTTACTTGGTACACTCCCTGCCTTTTGCCGTCCGTTTTGAGGCCGATGACGTCCAGTTTATCCACTAATTTGTATCCGAAGGTCGTGAAATGGCCTGTCAGACCGTCGCGTTTCAGGCGTTTCATCTCTTGTTCCGCCCATGTTTTCAACTCTTTTTCTTTCAGGTTATAGGCGTGCAGGGTGCGGCGGTCGCCGTCCTCGTCGCCTACTTCGACTTTGAGCTTTCGATTGTTCGGCATCAGACTGATCGCTTCGATTCGCAGACGCATGTTCTCGGCTTTTTGCTGTTCGAGATTCTGGTCGTCGATGATGTTCGTGCCCGTACCGAAAACTTGTGTCGGTCGGTTGTCCCGCTCGAAAAGAATGCCGCTGTAGAGCACGGCCCGCTCGTCTTCGTAGCAAAAGAAACTGCGGATGCCGTTTTCTTGAAGGTGCCCCAAGAGTTCTGCTATGTTTTCGGCCGTCACGCGATATTGGCCGAGATGGTGTTCACCCATTACCTCGATGGGACAGGGCAGATTTTGATCTCGCAATAGGGTGTCGAGCGTGACGTTTCGATAGCTTTTTTTTTGCGTTCGTATCTGTTTCAGACGGAACATTTCGTCTTCGCACGTGATGACAACGGGTGTGCGGGCTCCCACATCGCGTACGTAACCGGTGAAGGCCGGTTGTAGATCATCGTTGTAGCCTAACCAAATTTGGATGGTATCGCCGCGTTGGATCGGGATTTCGGTCTCGTTATCCCATTTGATTTTTTTGGGAAGCGTCAGACGGCATTCGTCCGTCAGTTTTTCCGTATCGCGGGTAATTTCGAGTTCCGTGATTTTGTCGAGCTGCCAGCACTTGGCCCCTCTGATTTCTACTTTCGCTGTCAGTCTGTACATGGTCGTTTAATATTCCGTGCAGTATACGTTGTAATCGTTGTCGCTTAAAGCCGAGATGCTTACGCTCTGGTAATTGCTGGCGGTGTCTTGCGACACGGAAAAGTTCTTGACGACGATGCGGTTGATTTCGAATAATTCCAGAAAGAGACTGTGAACGCTCAGGGACGCTTTTTCGTCGAAAAAAGCGCGCAACTTGCTTAATTCTTCTTGCGGATATTCGTCCACCAGGATGCCGTCGCGCATGGCCGCTACTCCGATGACGATTTCGATTTGATAGTCGCCGTCATTGATATATTCTTTCACCGTGCCGTTCATGCCCACGACTTGAGTGGTGACGATATTTTTCGCCCGGCTGACGGCACATATCGCGTCGTTCAGTACCAGTGTCTGGCCGTCATCCTTGCGTAGGGTCAATTCGCAAAATACGTAGCGATCCCTCCAGTAATTTTTGTCGGTTATGGGACTTCCCGGCTCCATGTGGAAGGGGATGGTTCGAGCGGGTAAGCTCTTTTGTGATCCAGCCGGATGGGCGGTCGGAAACTTAAAAAGGATCGGTTTCATGCTTTTTAGATGGCTAAGTTTACGTCGTTCAGAGCGGACAGCAGCGTTTCGCTGACGAGTTCTTTGACTTTGTTTAAATCTTCCGACATGTTGGTCGTCCGGATCTCGAAACGTTCTACGAGTTTGTCTACATGAACGGTTATGTTTTTGATTCCTCCCCCGGTTCCGCCGTTATTATTTATTCCACCCACGGTGCCGAGGCTGCCTCCTGTCGGATCGTTCGGCAAAATAGGCGGAACAATTCCCTCGGGCAGTTTGGTCAGGCTGTCCGGGTCGAATTCTTCTCCTTGTTTTTCGGCTTCTTCTTTTTTCTTTTTTTCCTCTTCAGCCTTTTTGCTGGCCGTCATTTCGGCTTCGTAAGCTTCGTTGAACGCTTTGCCCACACTGGAGCCGAACTCCGAAAAACCGCCTTTCATTTGGTTGAGCGCCTTTTTGATCCCGTCTCCGTCGAAGGAAAATGCCGCTTTGAGCAGATCGCCGATCGATCCGAAGAGGTTTTTGGCCAATTCCCAGATCCCTTTGAATACGGCGACGAAAGCGGCTCCGAGACCTTTCAGTGTGGCCCGGAATTTGGCCGATGTTTTCCAGAAGTAGAGCCCTAAGGCGACCAGAGCGGCGATGGCGGCAGCGATCCATCCCAGTAGCGGGATATTCATGATGGCTACGCCGACGGAACGGCAGGCCGTCACGGCCGACAATTTGAATGCTCCGAATGAGGTGGAGGCGATGCCGGCAAAGGTGGCCGAAGTCGCACCGCTCGTAACGAATGATACTAATAATGCACCTAAGCCTTTGAGCGCCTGGAAAATGCCGACAGTGGCGAATCGAAGGACTGCCAGTGTTGCGCGGCCCATGTTGATCAAAAATCCGTTGGATTCGAATTGACCCGTGACCAGCTCGCGGTTCATCAAGGCCACTTGCAGGCGCGATGCCTGGATGAAGTGTTTGATATTCGACCACACGGTCGCCCAATCCAGGTTTTTAACCCACTTCATCAGGTCGCCCATGCCGGAGATCAGTTGTATGAGTTGCGAAATCGGAGTGAGTATCCCGGTGATGGTGGATATCCAGAGTCCGAAGTCGCTCGTGACTTGAAATAGGCTGATCCGGCAATCATCGATTCTTTGATTGATGCGCGCCTGACGTTCGGCGTAGCTCTCCATAATGGCGGCCGCTTGTTCTTCGGCTGTCGAAGTGCCGGTCACAGCATCGGTGAATTGTTGTAATCCGGTCGTTCCCTCGATCAGCGTGCGGGCGGTGTCGGCATGCTCGCGACCGAAGATGTCGGTCAGCAGGCTATTGTGGGTCAATAACGGCTGGAGAGACTCCAGTCGTTCTTTTAAAGGGATGGTTCGATCGGTCAATGTGCCTACGTGAATACCTGCTTTTTCAAGTTCACCCAGTGTTTCGGCCGGTAGAAAACGAGCGGAGGAGAGGGCGGAGAGCACGGCTTGTAGGGCGCTGCCGCCTGCCGATCCTTTCTGGCCGACCCGGTCGAGCATCAAAATGGCCGCATTCGTCTCTTCAAAGCTGATGCCTGCGGTTTTTGCAGCGGTTCCGCATTGTCGCAATGCGGCCTGAATAGAGGGAAGCGAAGCCGAACCCGCTTGACTGGCTGCCGCCATGGTATTCATCATGCGCGTCATCTCGTCGGCGGCTTGTATGGGATTGTCCAGGCTGACTCCGTACTGATTCATGGCGGTGGTCAATACCTCGACAGCCGCAGCGCTGTTGCCTCCCATCAGTTTACCGGTGGTTGCGACGCAGTTTCCCATGGTTTGTAGGGCTTCGGGAATCTCGGCCAGTTCGGGGGAGAGTTGCGTGAGTAAGGACTGATAATTTTTGACAGCTTGTGCAGCGTCGATACCGAAAGTTTTGGCCGTGGTGCGGGCATAACTTTCGATCTTTTCCAGCTTTTCGCTCGTCACGCCCGAAACGACTCCGAGTTCGTGTATTCGGCGATCGAGTTCCACGCCCGAAGAGGTAAGGCTTTTTAGCGAGTTGTTGAATTTGCCGACAGAGTCGCTGGCCGTGTTCAGGAACGCAGTTGCCCGGCGCAGTTTCTCCATCCAGCCATATGTACCTTCGGCGGCGGTTTGGAACCGGTCTGCGCTTTCGGTCATTGCGTCCATCGCGAGGGTGAAATTGCCGCTGATGTGGAAATTGTATTCGAAATTTTGCATGGTCGGGTGGTTGTTTTACGCTGATTCGGTCGCGCGTTTGGGGGCGTATGAAAAGATTCGGGCGGCTAAGGGCCGCCCGAACTTCCCAGTAAACTCGACAACAAGGTGGCCAGGTTTCGGATTCGGTACTGCTCTAACCATAATGCGGCGGCATACTGCGTTGCCCACTCTTCATAATCGGCCGTCGTAGGGTCGAGACCGAGGTTCGCGCGGATCAAGGCGCACCCTTTCGGAAAACCGTCCTTGCCGTCGTCTTCCGAAAGCAGGTGCGCCTCTACAAGTTTTTTAGGCTACCGAGGCAGGAGTTGAAGAGCTTGCCGAGCTGTGCCGTCGCTGCCATGAACAGCAGCGCGTCTTCGCGGATCTCGGTGTCGCCGCCCAGGAAACAGTTGTCGTACAGTACGGCGGCGCTCTTCACTTCGTCGTTTTTCCCCACTTTCGTGACGGCCGACATGGTCTCGATCGACGGGCGTTTGAAATAGGCTACGTGCAGGTCGTCTCCGTCCGTCACATCAATCCGGATCACGCGGCCCAATGTGGCTTTCCATTTGTTGATCTGTTCTTCGGTTATACCTCCGTCGCAGGTTCTTCCCTGGGGCTGTCTCGTCTCGTTGTTTTCCATTTGTTATTGTAAGATGGTTGTTCTGGTTGTGTGTTTGCGGGTTATTGGGCCCATTCGATGTGCGAGGGGATCAGTTCGAGCTCTACCTCTTGTCCGGTATCGCCTTCTTTCCATTTGCGGCTGTTACCCGAGAACTGGACGTTTCGGATTTTGTCTGCTTTGACCGTTCCGCTTTCGGGCAGGTAGGTGACGGTGATGTCGAAAGGCGGGAGATCTTGGATTCGGCCGTTCGGAGCCTGTTCTTGCATGGATTCGACCTCTTCCTGGTAAAGGGTGATTTTCGCCGTTGAGGTGATGCGTCCTTTGGCTCGCCCCACGGGATGGCGACCAGCGCCGTACTTGTTCACCACCTCCTGGCTGTCGCTGTATTCGATGCTGGTGATGCCGTTCAGGGGTACGCCGTTGATGGTTGCTACGATGTCGGCCCAAGAGTAAAGTGTGCCGTTGATTAACGGGAGTCCATTGTTGGTGTTATTCGTTGCCATTGATTTTCGAGTTTGTACCGCAATCGGCGCCGCTCGGTTCGCACCGAACGGCGTTTTTTGCGGCAGATGAGTAATTATGCGGTTTGTGCGAAGCCGATTTTAACTTTGATTTTGCGCATCACGCCAACGGCTACCTGTCGGATGATGATCTCCACCTCGCTGGTGCTCAGGATATTCTGATCGGGGTCGATCTCTACGCGATAACCCGAAAGTTCACCTGCTTTTTCCATGTCTTCGAGCGCTTTGTTGGCCGTCGTTTCCAAATGGCTGATGCTGTAAGCCTGCATTTTGCCGGTTTCGGCGTCCACATAGATATTACCGCCCAGTTCGGGAACCAGATAGGTACGGATGCCGCGCACGGCTTTATCCATCGTCCGAACGTTTTCGATCATGGCGTAGTCGCTGATGGCGCTGTCCATCGTGTGGCTGTCGTTCATATAGCTGCCTGCCTGTCCCACGTGGGTGACGAAAAACAGATAGCGTCCGGCGTCCAGTTGTTCGATAAGCGCCTTGTCGATGTCGCGATAGAGCGTGCCATCGCTGAAGGCCGGAACATTGACGCCCGTGGGGAAGTTTTTGACCCAGCCGATGGACTGATGTACGGCCGCTGCGGATACCAGCCCCAATACGACCCCGACGGCCGAAACGGAGGCTTTGGCTGTTTGATTGGCTTCGGCGGCATAGAGTTCCGCTGCGATCCCGCTCCCGGCCTGTGCGATCACTACGCTGGTTCGGTACTGATTGGCGCCGGCTACGTTTGTGGGCAGTTCGCCGATCGCTGTTACCTGTGGAGCGTACAGGATGGAAAGCGGAGCGTTTTCTGCATCGAGCGCATCGGCCACACCTTGAATTGCGGTCAGATCATCTGCGTCGAAAGCCTTGTCGCCGCACCAGAGGGCCATTTGTCGGATGCGACCGTTGGCGAAGTTTTGTACCGTTTTGATTTCGGTGAATTTGTAGTCGGTCGGTTTTGTGAAGATCCCGACATACAGCGAGATGCTCGGATTGATGCGGAATATCTCCGACAGTTGATAATGCAACACTTTCACGCTCCAGCTGTTAGCCGTGTCGGTAATGCCCAGCTTTTCGGCGGTGTTGATGGTGGAAACGGCCTGTACGTGTTCTGTCTTGAAGCCGTCGGGAATTTCCGCTTCGGCCAAATAAGCAATGAATCCCGATACGTGGTCTTCGCCTGCTACGCTTTTAGGTACGTTGCCGTTTTGTCTTTCGATTTTTAAACTGTTCATTTTTATTAGGGTATTTTGGTCATCTTTTTTTCGGCCCGATCGATCCGTGAGCTCGTGTTTCGGGGTACAAAGGGGACTTTCGATCGTCGGCTGTGACGAATACTGCATTGAAGCCGGTTTGCGTGATCGTTCGAGAATCGATTCTCCGGTATATTAAAGGCGAACTCCCCGAGTGTATTGTTCCATTTTTTGCGGTCAGCGGTGGAGGAGTGGCTACTGAGCCTCTTTTTGAGAGACAGGGTAATCGGTTCCTGAGCGGATGTTTCGACCGGTGGGACAATCCGTACCGTCATCTTTTTTGCTTTGTGTTTAATCGATAGTTTGTGGTGTTAGTTCGTTTGCACATGTTTGTCGCTGAAACGGAGACGACCGATCGAATGTCGCGAGCATGTTGCGGAGTGGTATGATCGGTATCGGCCGCTACCGACTTTCCTGTCTGCAGATCGAGCAGGCGAGATTCGATGGTGCAAATGTTCATTTTCTTACGCACCGGCACAAAAAGAGTGTAAAGCCTTGTCTATCTTTTTTTCATCCCGGTCGAATCGTGGCACTTTTGCTGGCCCGAAACCCTTCTTGCGGGTGTTCGTTTAACTATTCAATCAAATTAACAAGGAGAAAGAAAAATGAGAAAACGACTGTTTCAAGCTATTTGCGCACGCCTCAACGAACGCGTCCCCGAAATCCGGTGGATCGATTGGTGGAACAATCACCTTGTTCGACTCGATGGTGAGCCGACATGGGAGGTACCGGCAGTGTTCGTTGAATTCGAAACCATTGAATGGCGGCAACAGAATCAGGCTGTCCGCCGGGGCGATGTGGGGATGCGTCTGCATGTGGTGACACGTGCTGTCGCTCCCCAGGAAGCCGGTCTCCGCCAGTCCGATATGGTGGCGTTGTTCGATTTGGTCGATCGTATCCATGGGGCTCTGCAGGGGCTTCGCGGCGAGAATTTTTCAGCGTTCCAACTGACTTCATCGACCACTCCTCATGACCACGCGGAGTGGTTGGAAGGGATCGAACGTTATGCGACGAATGTTCAGGATATTGCTGCTGTACCTGATGTGAATCGGTAGCTTATGTTGAGTATAGAATCTGTGCCCTTCTGTCTGTTTGTGTCGATTCCGGCGGGTTGGACGACCTGCTGCAATGTGGCCGGTGCGGCGGCCGGGCGTTTGGGAAAAAGCAAAAATTTTCGTAATATTGCACCACATTCGAGTCGAGCGGCCTCTCGGGCGTTCGGCTCGAAACCCAAACCACCAACTTGAAATCGATCATGAAATCCGCGACAATCGTCTGTTGTCTGGCGGGGAGTTTGGCGTTGGCCGTCGGAGGCCCCTGCTTCCTCGCTCAAAATCGAGCCGTCTCGGCAGCCGTTCCGGCTTCTGTTCAAGAAGACTCTTCCCGAAAACCGCTGTTTATCACCGATATCGCAACCTTGTCCGACGGACGCGTCGTTACGTCTAATAAGGGAGATAAGTCCGTGCGCATCTATCGGGCGGGGCAGTGGGAAAGCCCGGTTCGGCAGTGGACATTCGAACAGACGCCGACCGGACTGGCGGTGGGGAAGGGAGCTGCGGGCAAAGAGCGAATTTTTGTGACCACCTTCGATAAACGAGGGACGTTAGAGAGCATCGACCCGACGAAAGAGGGGGCGGAAGCGGTCGAGTGGAGCGTGGCGGTGGGATCGGGAGCTACCTCGCCCGTCTATTCCCGGGAAGGGTGGCTCTATGTCCTCAACCAGTTTGCGAATACCGTGGATAAAATAGATCCGGTGACCGGGAAGCTGATGGCGAGCGTATCTGTGCTGCGGGAGCCGAAAGACGCCGTGGTTTCGCGGGACGGGAAGTACCTGTTTGTCGCGAATTTCCTGCCCGCCCAGCGGGCCGATGTGGACTACGTGGCGGCGGACGTATCGGTCATCGATTTGCGCAACTTTAAGAAAATCAAGGATATCAAACTTGCCAACGGGAGCAATGCCTTGCGCGGGATCGCGCTGAGTCCGGACGGGAAGTATGTGCTCGTGTCGCACAACATGGGACGGTTTGCCGTGCCCACCTCGCAGTTGCAACAGGGATGGATGAACACCAGCGCGCTGAGTGTGGTGGATGCCGAGACACTGGAATTCGTCGGCGGGATCGTGCTCGACGAACCGGAACGCGGCGCAGCGGGGATTTGGGATATCTGTAGCGTGGGAGACAAGATTTATGTGACCCACTCCGGAACGCACGACCTGAGCGTGATCGACTATCCGGCGATGGTTTCGCGGCTCAAAGGATATCGCGGGACGGCGGAACAGCTCTCTTACGACCTGCGCTTCCTGTACGGGATTCGGGATCGGGTGGCGCTGACCGGCAACGGGCCGCGGAAGATGGCCGTTTTGGGGGATGGGAAGCAGCTGTACATACCGACCTACTTTTCCGATACCTTGAACGTGGTCGATTTGGCGGACGCCCGGAACATCGCGGTCGTGCCCTTGGTGAAGAATCGGCAGGAGAGTGATGCGCAGGCCGGCGAACGGATTTTCAACGACGCCACCTTCTGTTTCCAGAACTGGCAGTCCTGCAACGGATGCCATCCGGGAGAGGCGCGGAGTGACGGGATGAACTGGGACCTGATGAACGACGGAATCGGAAATCCGAAAAACTGTAAAAGCTTGCTCTATTCGCACTTCACCCCGCCGAGCATGATCTCCGGAATTCGCTCCGATGCGGCGATCGCCGACCGGAAAGGGTTTACCCATATCCAGTTCTACGAGATACCGGAAGATAAGGCCTTGCAGGTCGACACTTATCTGAAAAGTTTGCAGGCCGTGCCCAGCCCGTATCTGGTGGACGGCCAGCTCTCGGCCAAGGCCAGAGAGGGCAAGAAAGTCTTCGACAAATACCGCTGCGGAGAGTGTCACAGCGGGGAGTACTTCACCGATATGCAGATGCACCGGATCGGCGAAGACATCGAATTCGAAAAAGGATGGGACACGCCGACCTTGCGGGAGGTGTGGCGGACGGCGCCTTACCTGTTCGACGGCCGGGCCGCGACGATGCGCGAAGTGTTCGAAGTCCACCGGCACGGGCTGGAAGGCAAGCGGCCCAGCGCTAAGGAGATCGACGCGCTGGTCGAATACGTGAACTCTTTGTGACGGGGGATATATGAATCAGGGATTCGGTATCGTTTATAATATAGATAAAGTCTGGTTTCGCGACTTCGGCGAGATGGTCGGCGAGATGCTCGACAAATTGACCGTCACGTGCGACGAGCGGAGCATCGTGCCCTTGCGGCTCATCTTCTTCGGCAACCCGGACGACAACCGGCAGTATGTCGAGCATCGGGAGTGGCTGCTCGCCTTGATTCGCGAACGGTGCGAACGGTTCGGGTGGCGGGTGCCGCTGGTCAGTTATGTGGCCCAGCGGTCGCTGGATTCGGGGCTCGTGATGGAGTCGCAGTGCGTATCGCGGGAGAATTCGGCACGGGTGCGGGAGCATTGTTCGGGAGAGGGGGTGCGCTATTTCGTGGTCGAGGACGATGAGGGGAAGCGGCTCTTTACCGAAGGGATTCTGCCCGCATCGATCGACGCGCCGATCTTGGAGCAGTCCAACGAAGTGCTCTCGAAACTCGGACGGGTGTTGGAGGCCGAAGGGATGGACATCAACACCATCGTCCGGCAGTGGAACTACATCGAACGGATCACCCACGTGCCGGATCGGCCTGGAGCCAATCAGCACTATCAGGACTTCAACGACGCCCGGTCGCACTTTTACGCCCGGACGGCTTGGAAAGGGGGATATCCGGCCGCTACGGGGATCGGGACGGCGCACGGCGGGATTATGGTCGAAGTGGACGCCGTGGCTTCGACCGGGAAAAAATGCGCCGCGGTGGCTTTGGACAATGCGTTGCAGGTAGCCGCGCACGACTACTCGCAGAACGTGCTGATCGGGGTGGCCGACAAGATATTCCGGCACAAAACCACCCCGAAATTCGAACGCGCCAAAGCGGTGGTGAGCTCGGAAGCGGGTGTGCATGTCTACATCTCCGGCACCGCGGCCATCCGGGGCGAAGCCTCGCTCACCGGCGTGGGGATCGAACAGCAGACCGTCACCACGCTCGAAAATATCCGCTATCTGATCTCCAGGGAAAATTTGCGCAAACACGGAATAAAGGTCGATACCGCGCCGGAAATCCAAATTTTTCGCGTATATTTGAAGACCGAGAATTTCCTGGAAGCCGCCCGGACGATTATCGAACAGACTTATCCGGAAGTGCATGCTTTGTACGTACTTACGGATGTCTGTCGGGACGAATTGCTGATCGAGATCGAAGGGATGGCGGTCGCGGAGTGACGGAAAATGGGTAAGGAAAACATAACACGTATCAATCATACCATGAAAAAAGTAAAATGCTTTGCAGTTTCTCTGGCGGCGCTCTTCGGCGCTTCGTTGATTTTCGCCTCGTGCGGCTCTTCGTGCTCGGCCGACGCGCAAAAGGGAGCTGCGGCTGAAAACACCAACACGATGAGCAACAAAGCACCGTACCAGAAAAAGTACACCAACGCCGATTTCTACGACGCGCAAGGGAATTTCAAACAGGATGTCGCTAAGGAGGCTTTCCTCGACATGTTCGCGCATTACGATGTGCCGTTCACGCCGTTGATGGAGAAAGACATCTGGTTCACCGACTTCGGTCTGGGCGACTTCGAAAACTGCGGGATGGGCGGCATCTTCTGGATCAACGACTCGACCGAGGGTTACTTTGCGCACAGCATCTACCTCTTGCCGGGCCAGATGATTCCGGAACACAAACACGTGAAAACCGCGTTCCCGGCGAAGAAAGAGTCGTGGATGGTGGACAAGGGATGGGTTTACAACTTCTCAGAAGTAGGCGAGGCGACGGAAGGGGCCGAGGCGCTCGTGCCGGCTTCGCAGAAAGCGACCACCGTTTCGAAAAACTACGTGAAACAGAACCTCGGCGAGGTGCTTACCCTCAAGGCGCCGGAAACTTGGCACTTCATGATGGCGGGTCCGGAGGGGGCTATCGTGTGGGAATTCGCCAACTACCACGATAACGCAGGGCTGCGGTTTACCCAGCCGAAAGCGGCATTGTAATACGATACGAGTGTTCGTCCGGATCGGGAAACCAGCCGATTCCGGACGACTCTTTTTTGAGGCGGAGCGGAGCCGGCGAGGTGGTCGCTGCCGCTATTCGCATAAAAACAGACCCGAACTCAACCCATTGAATCGAAAACCGTTATGAGAACATACGATCACGTCGGAATACCGACCTCCACGCCGAAACCCGGCGAAGTATACAACGAAGGGATGAAAGTCTGGCTGACCGACTTCGTGCAGAGCCCCAATCGCATCGAGTGGCTGCGGTTCGACGCCGACTCGTGGATGCCGGAACTGATCCGGACGACCACTCATTTGGCTTACCGGGTGACCGATCCCGAAGCGGAGATGGCCGGCAAAAAGGTCTTGCTGCCGCCGACCGATTGCGGGGGAGGCAACTGGATCGCCTTTGTCGAAGAGGAGGGGATCGCCATCGAACTTATGTGGCAGGCTTAAATGAATGAGGTTTTAACAGACAGAATATTCCATACGATGAATAAATTCATAAACTCTACCGAAAATATTACCGCCGAATTGTTGGAGGGGTACACTATGGCCTTTGCCGACACGGTGAAACTCGGCGCCGAAAATATCGTAGTGCGCACCCATCCGAAAGCGGAGGATAAAGTGGCCATCGTCGCTTTCGGCGGGTCGGGACACGAACCGGCCGTGAGCGGATTCGTGGGCGAAGGGATGCTCGATGCTTCGGTGGTGGGCGATATCTTCGCCGCACCGGGGGCACAGCGGTTGTTCCAGGCCTTGCAGATGTTCAAGCGCGATGCCGGGATTTTGCTCCTGATCCTCAACCACTCGGGGGACGTGATGAGCGGCAATATGGCCAAGCAGCTCGCCGAACGGATGGGGATCAAAGTCAAATCGATTATGACCCACGACGACATTTCGGCCGGACTGGATGCGGCGGACGAAGATCGGCGGGGGCTGGCGGGAGCGATACCTATGTATAAGATCCTCGGCGCTGCGGCAGAACAGGGGAAATCCTTGGACGAATTGATCGAGATCGGCGAACGGTTCAACAAGCAGATCGCCACGCTGGCGGTGGCGATGCGCGCCTGCACCCATCCGCAGAACGGGGCGACCATTACCGAGCTTCCAGAAGGGATGATGCAGATCGGGATGGGCCAGCACGGCGAGGCCGGACAGGGGGGGAATGAACCTCTGGTGTCGGCGGATGCTACGGCAGAATTTATGGTCGGTCAGCTGATGAAAAAGCTCGATTTGAAGGGGGGAGATAACGTGTTGTTGTATATCAACGGCGTGGGTTCCACGACGTTGATGGAACAGTTCATCGTCTACCGGGCTGCGGCGAAGAAACTGGCTGCTGCGGGGATTACCGTGGCGGACGGATATGCCGGCGAGTTGCTTACCGTACAGGAACAGGCCGGGTTCCAGATGATTCTCGGCAAACTGGATGCCGACCACCTCGACCTGCTCAAGAACTATAAGGCGGATGCGCCGTACTGGAAACGGTTCGGGAAGTAATCCATACATATTGTAAATCAGAGACTATGAGTCAGAAACTAACGATACCCGATTTTCAGAAGATGATTCGGCGCGCGTTGACCGATGTGACGGCGCGGGCGGGCGAATTCAGCGAACTCGACGCCGTGATCGGCGACGGGGATCATGGCGAAGCGATTGTCACGGCTTTGAACGCGATCGCCCGGGTGGCCGGCGCCGATGATGCGGCGGGGAAGGATTTCAAAGTGCTCTTGGCGGATATGGGCTTCGGCGTGATGCTCGAAACCAGCGGGTCGACTTCTACTTTGTTGGGCGGCTTGCTGCTCGGGATGAGCGACGGGGTGCCGGCAGGTTTGTCGGCGTTGGATGCTGCGCAGGTCAAGGCCATGTTCCGTGGCGGGTTGGAAGGTGTGCAGAAGAACACCAAGGCCATGCCGGGGGACAAGACCATGATGGACGCCTTGTATCCGGCGGTGCAGGCCATCGAGGCTTGCCCGAGCGATGACGTGGCGGTGATTTTGAAAGCTGGTGCCGAAGCTGCTCAGAAAGGCGCCGAGGCCACTGTGCAGATGAAAGCCAACTTCGGGCGAGCAAGGAACTACGGCGAGAAGTCGGTGGGGCATGCGGATAGCGGGGCTTCCTCGTGGGCCTGCATGTTCGGCGCCTTTGCGGAGGCGGTGAAATAGACCGGCCGTACAAATAACAGGTTTAGTAAAAAACAAAGAAAAATACAGAGAAGAAATGGCAGATATGGATGGTATCCTTGAGAACAAGGATAAAGACTACGGCATCGGGATTCCGGTACAGGGACAGAACTACTTCGTGAAGGGGGCCGACAACCTCGACTGGGGGATGAAAGACCGCCTCTCCAGAATATTCCGGCCGAGTACGGGACGGACCGTGATGCTCGCGTTCGACCACGGATATATCATGGGGCCGACCTCGGGGCTGGAACGGCTCGACCTCAATATCGTGCCGCTGATTCAGTATGCCGACTCGCTGATGTGTACCCGCGGGTCGCTCAGAGCAGTGGTGCCGCCGACATTCAACAAAGGGATTTGTTTGCGTTACTCGGCCGGGTCGTCGATCCTGACCGACTTGAACAACGAGTGCGTTTTGGATCCGGTAGACGCCGTGCGGGTCAACGCTTCGGCGATGGCGGTGATGGTCGCTATGGGGAACGACAAGTTCGAGGCCAAGACCATCGAAAACCTCGTCCGGACGGCGGATGCAGGGTACAAGTACGGCATTCCGACCATGGGGGTGACCGCTGTCGGGAAAGATATGGTACGGGATTCCAAATACTTCGGTTTGGCATCGCGCGTGTGTGCGGAGAACGGAGCCAATATCGTGAAGACCTACTACTGCGACGGGTTTGCCAAGGTGGTCAATGCTTGCCAGGTGCCGATCGTGATTGCCGGCGGCAAGAAACTCGAAGAAAAAGAGGCGTTGGAACTCTGCTACAAAGCGATCAACGACGGAGCTATGGGGGTCGATATGGGTCGGAACGTCTTCCAGTCGGCTAATCCGGCAGCCATGATTCAGGCCGTGAGCGCTGTGGTGCATGACGGCTTGACCCCGGAACAAGGTTTCGAAATGTATAACGACCTCTCTAAGTAATAGACTTTTCGTATGAAACGTTTTATTCATAAAATATCCGTTCATTCGAAGGGGATGGCTCTGGGGGCGGCGCTTTGTGCGGTGGCCGGGTTGAGCGCCTGCGGGCCGAAACCGGTGCAGGACAAGATCTTGATCGCGGGATCGTACTGGGACACCATCGCTGTCGTCAATCGCAGCGCGGGGAATACCATCGAGTGGAAATACGGCTTGCCGAAAGGGGCGGAGTGCAATAGCGTCGAGATTATTCCCGGGACAGGCGACGTGCTGCTCTCTTATAAGAACGGCGCGCGCGTCGTGAAGCGGGATTCCGTTAATGGAGGGGGGACGATCGTCTGGGACTATACCGATGTGGCGCCGGGCGAAGAGTTGCAGACCGCGACCAGACTGCCGGACGGGGGATACCTGCTCGGAATCTGCGGCACCCCGGCCCGGTTTGTCGAACTGGACTCCACGGGGCTCAACGTGCGGCGCGAAGTGCGGTATGATTTGGGGATTGGCGACGCACACTCCCAGTTCCGGCGCATGGTCAAGGCGCGGAACGGGAACTACCTCGTGCCGATTATCACCAACGGGAAACTCTTGGAAATCAAGGACGACACGACTTTAGTGGCGGAACTTAACCTGGGTGGAAATCCTTTCTCCGTACAGGAGTTGCCCAACGGGAATCTCCTGGTGGGATTGGGCGATGCCCATTGCGCGCTCGAAGTCGATCGCTCGATCGGCGGACTCGTCCGGAGGATCGATGCCCCGGCGGGAGTGATCTTCAACTTTGTCGGACAGGCACAACTGATGCCGGGAGGTAAAGTCATGGTTGCCAATTGGCAAGGACATGCACCGGCAGATAAACGCGATACGCCGCAGTTGGTCGAAGTCGATCTGGGGAAAGGGACGCCGCTCGTGTGGAGCTATGACGGACGGAAAGATGGAGTACGGCTGGTTTCGGCCTTTTTCCCATTCAAAGAGTAGTGGGACAGGGGGAGCGAAGAGAATGATCGGTTCATGCAGAGAACGGTCGGGCCGCGTGGCGGCTCCGGCCTTTACTGCCATAAAAAAGGAATACTAACACCAAACCATAAAGATGATTAAACGAAGAATTTTTACGGCCGGTTTGTGGTTCGCTTTGGCTGTCGCAGTTCCTGTGACAGTGGGCGCGGCGACCGTTCTGGCTTCGCGGCCTGCACTGCCCGCGTCGGCTAAAAAAACGATCGGCAAAAAGCAGGGACAGACCGACAACTGGCTGCACCAGGCTTTGGCCGCTAAAGCTAAGATTGCTGCCGAATCGCCGGCAGGATTGCCGTTCGTATCGACCGAATACCGGCGCGGGACGGCTCCGGGGAAAGTCTCCGTAGACCTGACGGGATTGAAAGAGATCTCGCTCGTTACCTGGGCGACCCCGGACGGGAACGACTACGACCATGCCGTTTGGGCCGACGGTCGGTTTACCCGGAAAGACGGCACCGTGGTGCGGCTGACCGACATGAAACCCTCCGTGAAACGGATCGCAGGTAACTGGACGACCGTCGATAAAAACTTCAACGGCAGCAAGTTGAAGATTGCCGGAAAGGTCTACGACCATGGGATGATCGCCCATGCCAACAGCTTGATGACCTTCCCGTTGAACGGCGAATACACCCGGTTCGACGCTGAATTCGGGATCGACGACGGATCGGCCGGCGGGAGCGCCATTTTCAAAGTGATGGTCGATAACGGACGGAAAGAGGCCAAGGCGCTGGTCGCTGCGTGTCCGGAGGTGGAGACCAAACTCGGCGCCTTTATCGGTGCCCCGATCGAAGACTGGCTCACCTCGCCCGGGACGGCGCTGGAACAGGCTGCCGTGATGAAGACCGTGAGCTTGCTGGACAAACCGGCTTACTTCAACGACCGCATTGCCGCGTTGGAAGCCGAGCCGGATATGGCGAAACGCATCCTCGGCTATATGGATCTCGCCAAGCAGGCAGAGGTTGTGCTAAACTTGCAGAACCAGCTCGTATGGCTCGACATTCCGGCCATTGGCAAAGCCTTGGCCGATATGAAGACCATGCCGGGATTCGACGCGAAGAAATATGCGGATGATTATGCCCGTCTCCAGACCATTGCTGCCGGAGGATTCGACGGCATTTACCGGTTCGATCAGGCTGCCATGGCGCGCGCTACGGAAGCGATCGGGCTGAAACGCGACATTCTGTTGGCCAATCCGCTTTTGGACATGGACAAGATCGTCGTGACCAAGTACGAACTCGGCGGCGATGCGCGCTACGTGATGGCACCCTCGCTCGGGACACAGCCCAACAACTGGTCGAACCAGTACTCCGGCGCCCGGGGCGGTTTCGACGCCTCGATCGTCGAACTCTCCGGTCTGCGCGGCGCGAAACTCAACGAACGGCTGATTTACAAACCCGCTACTGATGCGCCGGTGACCGACGTGCACCTGCACTGGGATGCCGACCGGATGCTTTTCACCTCGGTGGACTCGGCCCGGCGGTGGCACGTCTTCGAAGTGAACACCGACGGGACGGGCCTGAAGAACGTCACCGCGGCCATTCCCGAACCCGACGTCGAATTTGCCGACGGGGCATACTTGCCGGACGGGCGGATGATTATCAACACCACGCTGGGATACCATGGGGTGCCGTGTGTGGACGGGGCCGATGCCGTGGGGAACTTCGCCCTCTACGATCCGAAGAGCGGCAAACTGCGGCGTCTGACCTTCGACCAGGACAACAACTGGAACCCGACGGTGATGAACAACGGCCGGGTGATGTACACCCGGTGGGAATACACCGACCTGATCCACTACTTCTCGCGCTTCGTCATGCACATGAACCCGGACGGAACCGAGAACAAGAACCTGTACGGAAGCGGCTCGTACTTCCCGAACTCCACGTTTGACATGCAGCCGCTGCCGGGGAGCTCCAGCGCCTTTATCGGTATTATCTCCGGACACCACGGGATTGCGCGCTCCGGACGGCTGATCATCTTCGACCCCGCCAAGTCGCGGAAAGAAGAGAAAGGGATGGTGCAGGAGATTCCGTTCAGCAGCCGGCCTATCGAACCGATCATCAAGGATGAGATGGTGAACGGCGTCTGGCCGCAGTTCATGAAACCGCAGCCGCTGAGCGACAAATACTTCCTCGTGACCGCTAAACTCTCGCCGACATCGCTGTGGGGGATCTACCTCGTCGACATCTACGACAACGTCACCCTGCTCGCAGAGAGCGAAGGGGAAGGGTATGTGAATGCCATTCCGGTGGTGAAGAAAGTGACCCCGCCGGTGATTCCCGATAAAGTCAACCTCGACAGTAAGGAAGCCACCGTCTTCATTCAGGACATCTACGAAGGCGAAGGGCTGCCCGGCGTGCCCCGCGGGACGGTCAAGAAGCTGAGAATCCTGGCCTATGAATACGCCTATCGGGACTCCCCCTCGAACCACTCTGCACAGGGGATTCAGTCCGGGTGGGACATCAAACGACTGCTCGGCGAAGTGCCTGTCGAAGAGGACGGTTCAGCCATCTTTACCATTCCGGCCAATACCCCGATTTCGCTGCAACCCCTCGACTCGCTCGGACGCGCTATCCAGTGGATGCGCAGCTGGTTCGTCGGGATGCCGGGCGAAACGGTATCGTGCGTCGGATGTCACGAAGATCAGAACCTGATGCCCATTCCGAAACGAACCATCGCTTCGGCCAAGAAACCCGCTAAGATCGAAGTGCCGGAGGGCGGCGTGCGGCCGTTCACCTTCGAACTCGAAATCCAGCCCATTCTGGATCGTGCTTGCGTGGCATGCCACAATAACGAAAACGCGGCCGGAGGGAAGAACTTTACCGGCGGACGCTTCAACAACCTCTATAAGTTCAGCGACAGCTATCTCGATTTCCACCCCTACTTCTATCGTCAGGGGCCGGAAGCGGATATGTACGTCCTCGTGCCGTACGAGTTCAACGCCTCCAACAGCGAGATGGTGCAGATGCTCGAAAACGGCCACCACGGCGTGAAACTCACCGACAAGGAGTGGAAGACCCTCTACAACTGGATCGACTTCAACACCCCGTATCACAGCGGATTCTTCAACGTGCGGGATTTGAAAGTCGGCCAGCACGGTTACGACCAGATCCAACGGCGGAAAGAGCTTGCCGACAAGTATGCAAATGGGTCGGCCGTGGATTGGCAGCAGGAGATTCGCGACTACGCCGCCCAGCTCGAAGCTCAGCCGAAAGCCGAACCGGTTATGCCGGCACAGGAGGCTGAAGTTAAAGTGAAGGATATCAAGGTGAAAGGTTGGCCGTTTACGGCAGACGAAGCTCGGGCGATGGTCGGTGACGACAATAAGAAGAGCGTCGAAGTGGTGCCGGGGATTACGATGAATTTCGTTCGGATTCCGGCCGGGACTTTCGTGATGGGGGCAGACAACGGCATTGCTGCGCCGAAATCGAAAGTGAAGATCGACAAACCGTTCTGGATGGGCGAAATCGAAGTCAGCAACGAACAATTCCGCGCCATCTTCCCGGAACACGACAACCGTCTGATCGGTCAGCATTGGAAAGACCACACCGGGCCGAACTACCTGGTGAACGAAGACTGGCGTCCGGCGATCCGCATCAGCTGGGAACAGGCCATGGAGTATTGCCGCAAGCTCAGCGAAGCGACCGGGCTGAAGATCACCTTGCCTACGGAGGCGCAGTGGGAATGGGCTGCCCGTGCCGGAGCCGAGGGCGACAACTGGTGGGGAGCGGATACCGACTTCTCCTCCTATGAAAACCTGGCCGATAAACAGTTGCAGAAGATGGCCGTGAGCGGCGTCGATCCGCAGCCGATGAATCCGAACAGTCCGGTATTCAAATATTGGGACTTCCTGCCCAAGGACGCTTCGGTAGACGACGGCAATATGCTGCTCGGCAAGAGCGGCTCGTACAAACCGAATGCGTGGGGGCTGTACGACATGCAGGGGAACGTCGCCGAGTGGACACGGTCGGACTATCGGCCCTATCCGTACAAAGCGAAGGCCGATGCGACCAACGTGTCGAATGCCGAGAAAGTGGTTCGTGGCGGTTCGTGGATCGACCGGACGAAGAACGCCAGCCTTTCGGCGCGGCGTCACTTCCTGCCGTGGCAACCGGTTCGGAACGTCGGTTTCCGCGTGATTATCGAAGAGTAGGCGGGGGAGGAGAGAAGGGCGTGCAGCTTTGCTATGCAAGTATGGCCTCTCTTCCCCAGTTTGTAGAAGGATCGAACCGGGATTTCAGCCTTTTGGCGGTTGGAATCCCGGTTTTGTGTACCTCGGCTCGTGCCGTTTAGAGATATATTCGCCCCGCATAAAGAGGGAAATCGTCAAAACTTGCTTGCACGTTTTGACAAGATTTCCCCCGGCGCGCGGACAAAGAGCGGTGCGAGGAATTGGGCCGAGGCTGCCGCAGCGAAACGTAAGTTTCGCCCGTCCACGGGACGTGGGGCCCGCGCGGCCCGAGCGCAGTACCCTCCTGTAGGACAGACGCGCGCCGCCGCCTAAAGAAGCGATTCAGCGATTTCGGCGGTAGCCGAATT
>NZ_CAJTUJ010000004.1 GCF_910579375.1 uncultured Rikenella sp. | reverse complement strand
GGAGCTCGTTGCATTCACCGCTGGCGGCGAACAGCTAAGACTAAGAGCTAATAGCGCGATGCAGAGTGACGCATTAGCAGTGCGAGGGGGCACACCGAGAGCGAATGTCACCGAATGGGAGACGGTAAATGGGCTGTGCTCTTGCGACCCAAAGGGTCGCCGGGCTTGCGGCGGGGCGTCTATGATGCCCGGGCCGGACGCCGCAGGCCGAACTCAACAGAATTGGGCTGAACTTTTGTCGTGGTTTGGGCTGATTTGTTGGTTGAGCTTTTGCGACCCTTTGGGGCGCGCTTTTACTTAATAGATAGGGGTGTCCACTTGTGATTCGGGTCGGAGCCAGCGTGGGCCGAACGAGCTCCGCGAAGTTGCGGCCCTACGCCTGGGGTGGCTCCGGCCCGGGCGGTTCTTCGAACCGCAGGGATGCAACTTAAATGCAGGGTTGAGAGGTCAGTTACTCAGGGTTGTTCCACTCCTTTGCCCACCGTGGGCCCGCAGCCCGTTTATTCCGAGAGGCAACGCAACGGAAAACCGAAAGCATGACCTGCCGTGTTGCAAGGGCGGAGTTCCGTCGCGTAGAAGCCTAAGTACATGCCATTGGAGCCACTGATCTGCGAAGCCCAGCTGTAGCCGCTATTACCGACATACCACAATGCGCCATCGCCGATGCCGCGGTGGCCCGGGGCTCGCCCATAGGGCATTTTAATGGCCGCCTCTACCCTAAATGACTCCGCCTTCTCGTTTATTCCGAGAGGCAACGCAACTGAAGAGCGTGGCCGCGGCTGCCTTTGTGGTTGCGATTGTGGTACGTCACGCCGAAACGCAAGTATATGCCATCAGTACCGTCGGCCCCGGACGACCAGCTGTAACCGTAGTACCCGGTGCCCGACAACACCCCCAAACGCCCATAGTAGCCCGTGTCGCGGAAGCCCGGGGCGGCCCCTCGGAACTTGTTTTAGATGTGGGAGAAATGAGGATGTTTTGCCCCTCCGAGAGGCGGGAATCGGAATATGTGCTATATTTATGATCGCATTTGCCGCGTACAAAAAGCCCCATCTTCGGTCGACCTCCGGAAAGAGGCCCATCGCCGGAAAGAAGTCGACCTTCAGAAACCGTGACGGGCGGAACGATTGACGATGAAAAAAGTGATAGATACGATTCGGTCGCAGTGGCCCCTTTCCGACCAGACGGTGCGCGAACTGGAGTCCGTCGTCGTTCCGTGTCGTTTCCCCAAACGTTATCGGCTGATTCGCAAAGGCGAGTATAACCGGTACGCCTATTTTATCGAACAGGGCATGACCCGCTCCTACTGGGTGGTGGACGGCGAGGAGGTGACCACCTCCTTTTCGGTCGAAGGCGGCATCGTCTTCAGCATGGACGAACTCTACTACGGTCGACCGAGCGAAGAGGAGGTCGAGACGCTGGAGGAGGTCGAAGCCTACCGTATTCCGCTGGCCGAGCTCACACGCCTGTGGGAGACCAACCTCGAACTATGCAACTGGGGGCGGATCGCCCACCAGAACGAATATCGCCGCCTCCATCGCAGCCATCAGGAGCGGCTGGCACTGCCCGCTCGGGAGCGGTACGAGGCCTTTCGGAGACAGTTTCCCGATGTCTGTCGGCGGGCCAATCTGAGCTACATCGCTTCCTATCTGGGGATTACGCTTTCAACGCTCAGCCGGTTGCGCGCGGGCGAAGGGCGGTGAGGCGCGGGCGGATTTTGATGTAGGACAAATTTTCGAGGCCCCGTTCTGTCATATCTTTGCGGGTGAACCTCCGGAAACCGGAAACTAACCCTCACGCTTTTCGTATGACCTCCAATTTACCCCTGCAATTCCCGCAAAAACCGCACTACGAGATTCTCGACGGCCTGCGCGGCGTGGCGGCCCTGATCGTCGTAGCCTTCCACCTCTTCGAAATCTACGCCGTCGATCCGCTCTATGTCGTGCCGTTCATCAACCACGGCTATCTGGCCGTCGATTTCTTTTTCGTCCTCTCGGGCTTCGTGATCGGCTATGCCTACGACGACCGCTGGGGACGGATGACCCTCTGGGATTTCTGCAAGCGACGCGTCATTCGGCTCCAGCCGATGGTCGTCGTCGGGGCGGTGATCGGGGGATTGTGCTTTTATTTCGGCGCCGGAAAGATGTTCCCTCAAATCGGAGAGGTGCCCGTCTGGCAGATGCTGCTGGTCATGCTGGCCGGCTGCCTGCTGATTCCGACAACGGCGGCGATTCGTCAGCCGTGGCACGAGATGTTTCCCCTGAACGGGCCGGCCTGGTCGCTCTTCTTTGAATACATCGGCAACCTCCTCTATGCGGCGGTCGTGAGGCGATTCTCGAAACGCGTGCTGGTTGCGTTCGTGGCTGCGTCAGGCGTTGCGTTGCTGTGGATGGCGGTGGGCAGTTCGGACGGCAGCGTGCTCGGCGGGCACGAGCTGACGGGCCGGCAGTTCGGGATCGGAATGGTGCGACTGCTCTATCCGTTCTTTGGCGGGCTGTTGCTCTTTCGGCTGGGGCGGCGGATTCGGATTCCGGGCGGTTTTTGGCTCTGTTCGTCGGTGTTGGCGGCGATTCTGTTTTTCCCGCGGCTGGGAGGCGAGCAGCGATTGTGGCTCAACGGGCTGTATGAGTCGATCAGTATTCTGTTCCTGTTTCCACTGATTGTGTTGGCGGGAGCGGGCAGCCCGATCCGGGGCAAAGTGTCGGTCGGGATATGTAAGTTTCTGGGCGAAATTTCGTTCCCGCTCTATATCATTCATTATCCGTTCGTCTATCTGTTCATGGCTTACGTGAAAGAGCACGATCTGGGATGGCAGGAGAGCTGGCCCCTGATGATCGCCGTGGGAGTCGGGTGTGTCGTGCTGGCTTACGGATTCCTGAAACTCTTCGACGAGCCGGTTCGGGCCTGGTTGCGGAACCGCTTTCTGCGCCATGCGGCGCAGCGGTGAGTGTTCGGTCGTGCGGTTCAGCGTCCCGCAAAATCTGAATAGGAAAGCGGGCCCAAGCCCGGGTTCTAAGTCCCCAATCGGTTCCGTCGAAAGCTCTCCTGCTCCGTTGATTCCGAGAGGCACCGCAACTGAAAACCGTAGCCGCGGCGACTCGGATAGCTCGCCTCGGACCATGTCATCCGGAAATCCAAATCGAAACCGTTGATTCCGTCGGCAGTGGATGACCAGCTGTACCCGCAGTTGCCGACGCCGTACAGTGCTCCCAGTCGATTTTGTTCCCCTGAGTCGCGGTAGCCCGGGGCGGGGTATCGAAAGGCGATGGAGTTGCCGGGAAAAACAAAAAAGGCTGTCGATCAAACGATCGACAGCCTTTTTGTGCCCAGGACAGGAGCTGTGATATTTCTCTTGAGAAAGGAAAAGAATTGATTCCCTTACTATTAAGATTTCTATGAGAGAAGAAATTGCGCCGTTTTCTATGCAAGAAATCGCAATTTAGTCCCCTTTTTAGTCCCCCTCTGACGGTTGTTTGAAGAACGACGATTTGGCCAAGATGTCCGCATTCTCTTCCAGCGAGATCTTTAGGTACGCCATAAAGGATTTCACTGTCGTGTGAGTGGAAATTTTCATCGCAGCAGCAATAGGAACTCCCGCTTTGACCATATTCGTTATGCCACTTCGACGGGCAGTGTGATTCGACACCAATTGCCATTTGGGCGACACTTCCGTGATGCGTCGTCCGCCCGCGTAGTGTGTGGTTTCGATTGGACTGTCAATGCCTGCCAACTTGCACACTTCTTTGATATGCTCGTTTAGCTTTTGCTCGCTAAGCGGTGTAGTGATGTCAAATCCGGAATCGAGTATTTCTCGAATCACCCAATGAACAGGAATGACTGTGTGAGCGTCTGTCTTCTTTGTGCGAATGCGAATACGATCGTCTTGGATGTTGACTTCGGAAAGCCGGTTGAAATCAGAAACTCGCAATCCCGTAAAAGCACCGATCAGGAACTTGTTCTTGGCCACGTTGTATCCCGCGATCCGGCGAGCCATATTTTGCGGTCGCTGGTCGGCTTTGGGGAAATGCTGCAACACCAATTCCGGAGTGATCTGAAGGCGATGGATGCGAACCAACTCTTCCACAGTCAAATAAATCGTGTCCGCCGTTCGCTGAACCGCTTTGAACTCCCTATGCGCCGTTCCGTTCAGGTTATGGAGACCGTCGGTATCTCTTGCCTCGCGATAGACCACCATGATGCACTTTACCAATGCCCCGAAATAGTTT
This sequence comes from uncultured Rikenella sp., assembly GCF_910579375.1. Lineage (GTDB taxonomy): Bacteria > Bacteroidota > Bacteroidia > Bacteroidales > Rikenellaceae > Rikenella. The sequence goes on along the minus strand of NZ_CAJTUJ010000004.1, from coordinate 46,090 downwards.
AGGGAGTAAGGCATGTCCGAGTCTTCACGCTTTAGACCGTAAATGAATCGTTCGAAGTCGCGATAAAATTTGATGTCGATATGCTCAAAAGTCAGTCGCACTTTGCGGGCATCCTCGTATTGTTTCAACTTGCGGATTGCTGTTACATACTTATTGGTCGTTGAAACCGCACGAATGCCCCGGTAACGATCGATGTATTCTTGAAAATAATCGGTAAAGAAGATATCCGGAATGGTCTTGCCGCCGGACAAAAAGAAGTCTGTTTTTGCCCAGAACTCAGACTGGTTTGGAATCGATCGATGTTCGACGAAATAATCGCACGCTTGCGTTGCGGCCACGAAGATCTCGTTCAGCGTCTTGTTGATTCGCCGACCGGGAACTCGAAATTCTGAGGATTCTTTACAGCGTTGCGAGGCGCTATTCCAGTATCGCACAGGTACACTTTCGCCAACCGCTCTCCGGAAGGTCAATCCTTTGAAGGCGATCTTAGTGATGATGGGGGTGGATTCCCGATCCTTGTATTTCAGATAGAACCCAATCGACATATTATTTCTTCAGCAATACACCGATCAAGCGTTCCTTTTCTGCGATCATTTTATCTTTCTCTTCGATCAGCAGATTCTTATTGTCGAGCTCAGTCTGCAGATGCTTGATCTGCAAGTTGGCTTTCTCCAGTTCATCTTCACATGCAGCCCAATGGATGTCCCCTTTCACTTTGTTGCGATTACCAGAAACCCGATGCCCAATCTCAGTAGGGTGAATGACAGTATTTTCATCAAAAAAATAGGCTGCTGGGACTTGAAGGGTACTTGCTATTTTGGATAACAATGCAGCGTCGATCGATGCTTTGCGAAGAATCTTGTAAAGATTAGCTTCTGTGGTGCCGATTTCTTCGGCAAATCTCTTTTTGACAATATTTCTCGACTCCAGTATGGCGTTGATTTCTTGGCCGATATGCTTCATAGTTGCTCAATTAAATGGATACATATCAATATTTGATTTGGATAGTGCTATCCAAATTGTTATGTTTGTGATGTCATAAATACACTGACGCGACAAATATACACATTAGAAAAGTGTTGAGATAGGAATGGTATTCAAAAACGAGCAAAAATGACCTTCAAAGACTACTATGACGCATTGCCTAAGCGGGCTCCAATGGCGCCAAAGCGCATGTTTGTTCTGAAAATTGCCAAGTTATGCAAGCGTTCCGAACGGACAGTCTACATGTGGATAATGGGTATTCAAAAACCCGATGCGCTGGTTCGATCTGTAATCGCAAAGGAGCTCAACATTCCCGAAGAAGAACTATTCCCGTTGGATGGCCATGAAACGCATTGAATTTTTTACCGACCCCCGCACTGGCGAAGCGATGTTTCAGTTGATCGGCGACACCACAGCTCGTCAACTCACGGAAAATGATCGTGAAATCATCGAAGAGTTGCTGAGGATTAGCGAGACATTTTATCCGGAACAATTTGCTGCACTCGGTCGGGAGTATGCTGCAAGCGCACGTAATCCAAAGTATTACGATTTTCTTCGCGCCCGTCGTATTGCAAACTGCTGTTTTGGAGCAAATGAAAGCCATCCGGATATTGACGAACAGGGGAATTGCCAGTTCGAAGACGTGTCGTGTCCTCGTAAGGCTGAATGTAAATATTTCCGAGTCATTTGTCATCCCACATTCAGCACTTCACTATCCGATCGGGAACTGCAGGTGATGCAACTGATTTTCCGAAACGAGTCGGCCGACCAGATTGCGGATCATCTCTACTTGTCAGTTCACACGGTGCGTAATCATCGAAAGAATGCTTTGCGCAAACTCGGGTTTCACTCGACAGAAGAGTTCATAGATTTTGCCCACCGCACCCACATGTTTGAACGATGAATGCTATTGATTTGACTCCGTATATCAACGAGAAAGGCATGGCCCGTATCGATGATTTATTGAAAGATCTGGGGTATGTAGAGGCCGAAGAGGTTTTGGCGACACGGATAGATACAGTCGCCATTGCTCAAGTATTGCACATATCTCTGAAAACACTCTATACCTACATCGGATTAGAGTTGATCGAACTCGGCCCGGATCGTCGGATGCCACTCAAGAAAGTGCTGAGGCTGGACTTCAAACAGTTACAGCGTGAAGCGAAGTTGCGAAAAAGCGTCCCCGTCAAGAGGCAAAACAGAGGAGGCAAACGACAATGATCAAACTGCTCTACATAGATCTGTTTTGTGGAGCCGGTGGTACCAGTACCGGCGTCGAAAACGCCCGGATCGATGGCCGGAAGTGCGCCAAGGTGATCGCCTGCGTTAATCATGACGCAAATGCGATCGCTTCTCACGCCGCAAACCACCCGGACGCGATGCACTTCACCGAAGACATCCGAACCCTCGACTTAGCTCCACTTGCGGCCCACGTTTCCGCAATGCGTGAACTATATCCGACAGCCCGGGTGGTTCTTTGGGCATCTTTAGAGTGTACCAATTTCAGCAAAGCGAAGGGTGGCCTACCACGCGATGCGGATAGCCGGACACTCGCCGATCACCTATTCCGATACATCGAGGCCCTGAACCCCGAGTATATCCAAATCGAGAACGTCGAGGAGTTCATGTCATGGGGAGACCTCGACGAAAGAGGAAAGCCGATCAGCCGGGACGCCGGGCGGCTCTATCGGCAATGGGTCGGGAATGTGTGCGGTCACGGATACCGTTTCGAGCACCGTATTCTGAATGCCGCCGACTACGGGGCCTACACTTCCCGTCGCCGGTTCTTCGGGCAGTTCGCCCGGCCCGATCTGCCGATCGCATGGCCCCGGCCCACTCACTCGAAGACCGGTAGCAGCGATCTATTCGGCTCACTCAAGAAATGGAAGCCAGTCCGCGAAGTGTTGAACTTCGAAGATGCGGGCCGGTCGATTTTCGGCCGCAAGAAACCGTTGGTGGATGCGACGCTCGAACGCATCTACGCGGGTCTTATCAAATTCGTTGCCGGAGGCAAGGAGGCGTTTATGGTCAAGTACAATTCGATGTCCAAGCGCGGCGTCTATCACGCGCCCAGCATCGACGATCCGTGCCCCGTTGTAGCTACCCAGAGCCGCCTCGGACTGGCAAAAGCCCATTTCATTCAGCAACGCCACAGCGGGAACCCGGCACGCAAAATAGTCTCTGTGGATGGCCCGGCCCGAACCCTGACGACTACCGGCGGGAATCAAGACCTCGTACAAGCTCACTTCCTCGCCAAGCATTTCAGCGGTCGGCCGGAGGGAAAATGCGTCAGCGTCGACGGCCCCGCCGGGGCGGTTACAGTCCGAGACCACCACGCACTCGTCGGAGCTCGGTTCCTTCAGGTGTATTACGGGAACGGGTTCTCCAGCAGCGTCGAGTCTCCGGCTCCAACGGTCACGACAAAAGACCGATTTCAACTCGTAAGCCCGTGCTTCCTGGATATGCAGTATGGAAACGGGAAACCGGCGGATATAAACGCCCCAGCTCCGACGATAACCTCCACCCCGAAGCAGAACCTCGTCCAGCCGTGGATACTCAACCCGCAATATCGGTCGCCTGGAGGATCGGTAGACGCGCCGTGCTTCACCCTGATCGCCCGGATGGACAAGATGCCGCCCTACCTGATGGGTGCCGAGCGAGGATCGGATAGCCTGCCCACGTTCGTCCGCTCGGTCGACGGAGGAATGATCTACGAGATATATTCGGACGATACCCCGGCGATGGTCAAGATCAAGGAGTTTATGGCCCTCTACGGACTCTCCGACATCACTATGCGGATGCTGCGGATACCCGAATTGAAGCGTATACAAGGATTCCCGTCCGACTACGTACTGATCGGAACCCAAGAGGAACAGAAGAAGTACATCGGCAACGCCGTGGTGACCGAGCAGGCCGAGGCCATTTGCGTCGCTACTTGCGCGGCTCTCGAAAAAATCAGACTAACTGCGTAATGAAAACGAACCAAGTATTTGTAAATCCCAAGACGCCGGAAGAGTATGAATCTGTCGCCAGTCGAAACGGGGCAAGGAATATGGGCTGGAAACACGAAAGGATACCGTACAACTACCGCGAAATGGCATTTGCCAAAGAATGGGAGCGCGAAAATAAAAAGTCGTTGATACTCGGAGGGTCAATTTTAACCGAATTGCATCGAGGGCCAAGAGAGAGCCTTCTATCCGAAGGCACGCTTCTTTGCGAGCCAACGAATCGAGAACGTTGTATTGTGGCAACCATAATCCAATGGCTCGGTAGCAATGTCGGTTTCGCGTGGCTTGAACGAGTATTGAATAACTGCGGCTACACAATTGTTCAGATACCCAGAGATCAATGGAATGAAGAAGCTCGAAAAAATTATGCGAAATACGAACGGAGAAAACCCGATTGGTAAACAAAAAATCGGGTTATGAGACGAATCAAGAATAAAAAACAGCCATGTACCCTGACCGCGACGCCACTGGCCAAATAAGCATATTGGAGATGACCCCGGCGGAGGCCGAGACGCTCCACACCGCCTTGATGCGGATTTTGAACGACCTGCCGCCGATTGAGCAGGTCGCCTTCCGCCGACTCCTTATTCAACTCGAAAAACTGATGACACGAACCTCTAAAATTGAATAATCATGAAAGACACTATTATCGCCACGATCAACCATGTGGAAATCGTCGTTACGTCCGATATGTTCGTCCCGATCAAGCCGATATGCGAAGCACTGGGAGTCGATGCGAAGGCCCAGCGAGACAAAATTCAAGCACATCCGATTTTAAGTTCAGTTGGGGGGCTGAGCACCTCGACTGGAACTGATGGAAAACGATACGAAATGTTCTGCTTACCGGTGGAATTTGTTTATGGTTGGCTTTTCACAATCCATCCGGATAATGTTCGTGCCGAATCTCGTGATAGGCTGATCTCTTATCAACAAGAGTGCTACCATGCTTTGTACGAGCATTTTTACAAGCGATACATCAACTACGACGCGCGCGAGCAATCTTTCGAGCGGACGATCGCTTTGCAGAAAGAGTTGACTGATCTGAGACTCAAGGTAGAGAAGAGCGGTGCGGACTTCGATCGCTATCTGGAGATCGAACGGCAATTACGCCATGAAAAGGCCGTGCGGAAAGCCTTGACTGCCGAAAGCCTGACAGCCCTCAAGACTTTGTTCGATTAGCTATGAATGAGATTAGGCACGGGATTCCCCGGCACGACTATTTCGCCATTCTCCAGCCTATTTATCAGCGCGGCGGTACGGATTGCGCCGGGATCGGTCGGGGAATCGGCCAACGCCACAAGCTGGTTAATCCTTATATGAAAGAGGAAGTAATCGCCACATTGGTCTGCCGCCGGACGATTTATACCTCCAGCGCGGAGTTCGAAGCGTTGGCCTATCTGCTGTACGGTGTCGACAAAGACACCCTACTGGAACAGTTGCGCACCAGATATGAAGGCATTGTCGAGGAGCTTGTAGAAATATGGACATTTAAGAAAGACTGACATGCGCTATATAGACGAAGATAAGATATATCAAGAGACCGATGGCGGTAAGGATATCTTCCGATATTACTACCGCGATTACGATTTCGGCAAGCGTCCCCCGATGAAAATCAAAGTGAGAGACGAGAAGACCGCCTCTGCTCAGATCACCTATTATCAGGGATACTGGCGAATTACCGACTTCGGCAACCAAGACGAAGTGAATAGCCTGAAGGGCGTTGCTTTCGTAATGTACATGGAAAACCTGAACTATTACGAAGCCCTGAAGTTCGTCGAGGAGGTGATCATCCGCCATGAGGTCGGCGGTTCCGGCTGGCAGAAACCTCGCTGGCGCCCGGACTACGAAATGCGAGAGATGGGGCCGGAAGATGTCAAGGGCCGTTACAATTTCGTCTATAAAGAAGAGAGTGAGATCACCCGAAAAGACCTCGAAGCCTTCGGCCGGTATGTAACCAAAGAGACGCTGCAGGATTTCAATTGCCGGGTATTGAAAGAGTACGAGTACTGCTCCTTCAGCGAGAAACACAAACGGGATGTCGTGCACAAATTCATTGCGACCGAAGACTATCCGATGTTCGTTTTCGACTACGGCGATTTTCAGAAACTCTATCGCCCGCACGATCTGGAGAAGAAGAACCGGTTTCTTTACGTCGGTCGTAAACCGAAAAACTACATCTATGGGCTTCGACAATTACAGGCCGCCAAAAACGAACTGATCAGCGACGACGAAGACGGAGAAGAGACCATCGCGCCTCCGGAGAAGGCGAATGCTCGATTGAAAGACATATTCCGATGCAGCGGCGAATCGGACGCGCTGAACCTGCATAGTCTCGGATTCCACGTCTACTGGCTGAACTCGGAGACGGCCGAACTGACCTACGACGAATACAAAGAGATCGATGACCTCTGCGTCAATCATTACCAAATCATGGATTTGGACGCAACCGGTCGGGCGATGGCGCTCAAAAACGCAGTTAAATATATCGATCTGTTCACCATCGAGCTGCCCGAGTGGCTCGGTACGAAAAAAGACTTCCGCGGCAATCCCTGCAAAGATCTCAAGGACTTTATCAATCTGATCGGCGAGAGCGAAGAGGAGACCCGCAAGCAGTTTATCTACCGCAAGGCCAAAGCCCGCAAGGTGAAATTCTGGAGCCGAAGCGAAAAAGGCGAATACTCCATCAACATGGAGTACTTCTACTTTTTCCTTAAAGCCAACGGCTTCTACCAGATGGAGTACCGGCACCTGAAAAATACCGACTACTGTTACGCTTGGATCAAAGGCAAGGTGGTCGATTTGATTCCGCCGGACGGCATCAAACGGATCGTAAAACGGTTCACCAAGAACTGGATCAAAAGCAAGAACCTGACCGATGAGATCGCCATTCTGAATAAGCTGAATACCTCGAATCAAATATCCGAGGCCAATATCGACACAATGGATAACGTCGAGATCGAGTTTCGGAACGTATCGAAAGAGTACGAGTACCTGCACTTTAAGAACGCCTCGCTGCGGATATCAAAAACGGCGATCGAGCGGATCAAACACGAAGAGGTGCCGAACCATATCCTCGGAGCCATCACCATCAAGAACGAAGTGATTTCGCACGTGATTCCGCGGAACATATCGTTGCTCGACCGCCACCCCGTAGAGGTGAATGCCACGCCGACGTATCAGGCCCTGCTCGATCGGCAGTCGGCCGCCACGTCGATCGAGGAGCGGGAGACCATCGCGGCCGAGATCGCGCTGCTTCCGGAAATCGACCGTTACGATGTAACCTTCCGCGAAGGGTTCATTTTTACCGACTTCTTGCGAGACATCACCCGGATGCACTGGCGCAAAGAGCTGGAGGAGGGGCAGGAACTGACCGAGGCCGAGCAACGGGAAGAGATGCTGGCGCTGGCCAACGTGATGTTCTGCCTCGGATATCTGGCCGCACAATACAAGAATCAGGGGAAACCGTGGATCGTCTTTCTGCAGGACACGAAGATTTCGGAGATCGGGAAGTCCTCCGGCCGTTCCGGGAAATCACTAGTCAGTCAGGCGCTCAAGTATGTAAGACAACATTTCTACATCGAGGGCCGCAATCTCGACGACAAGAATCAGTTCCAATTCATTTATGACGGTCTGACCGAGTTTCACGATGTGATCGAGGTGGATGACCTCGCAGAGTTCGGTAACTTCACCTTCTTCTACACCCAGACTACCGGTAATCGTACCGTCAACAGCAAGCATACCTCGCCCTTTGTGTTGAGCTACGAAGACAGCGGAAAGATGATTATCTCCTCGAACTTCGAGCTGCCGAACACCGACTCCAGTACGATGGCCCGCCTCCTGAACTGCGGGGTATCGGATTATTACCACGAGAAGACCAAGTTCAACGACTACAAGGAGACCCGGTCGCCGCTATCGAAATTCGGTCGGCAACTCTATGCCGACTTCACCGACGACGAGTGGATCGAGTTCTACAACTTTATCGCCTACTGCATCCAGCTGCAGATGCGTTTCGACAAGATACAGCCGCCGATGGAGAACCTCGAACGTCGCCAGTTGCGCCGCGAGATGAGCGAGGGCCTCGGCCGCGAAGAGAACTTCCTGAAGTGGGCGGACGATTATTTCCAAGTCTGGGAGACGCAGAACGGCCCCCGGCCGGCTCGCTCTGCGCCGGATGCCGAATGTGCCTACCTCGACACCTTATTCAGCCGATCGGCCGCGTTCCTGCATTTCATGGAGAATAGCGGGATTTCGGAGAACAAACGGAAATCGTACAATGCTCAGCGCTTCAAGACACATCTGGCCGCATGGGCCAAATATCACGGCTTCGTTTTGAACCCGGAGCGGATAGCCAATACGAAGGATGGCCGGATCATGCAGAAAATCGACGGCAAGGTCGTCGAACTGTTCTACATCTCGACCAATCCGAATGACCTTATCGAAATAGAAACTGAAACGACGGCCCCAGTGCCGGATACACCAGACTTACCATTCTGACCGATCGCTTATGGAAACACAATATGATCTGATCGACATTGTCATCGCCCGGATCTTCGACATCGACCCGGCCATGTTGCGGGCTGAGACCCGCAAGGAGCGCGCCGCTTTCGCACGGTTCTTGGCTTTTCGTCTTCGGAGTGAAAGCGGAATGAACACGGTTGAAATAGGCCGGCTCTATCATCGGGATCAGGAGACCGTCCGGCGCGGCATCCGGAAAGCGGCAGAGCTGGAACAGTACGATAAGGGATTTCGGGCGCGTTGCCATAGCGTCATCCGGATGCTGGACGAAGGGATGATTCCCTATGACCCGTCGAAGCTCAGCGTCGGCCAAACCGTCCGAACACGGCCGGATAGCGCGGGAATTTCCCGACTGGGCATTGTAACGAGAGTCTCGGAGGAGACCTTCACCGTCGAGTCGTTCGAGAATCCCGGCTACCACACCACTCACCGCATAGAGAGCGGCCGCCTTTCCTCACAGTTTGAAACCTCGCTCGATATTGTGCTAATACAGGCTCTCTAAAATGTTCGCCCGGCAGGAACGCACGACCGTAAGGCCGTGCGTTTTTCGTTGCGCAGCAACGTTACAAGGTTCCGGAACAGACCGCATGCCGGCGGTCTGATCCGGAACACCCTTTTGGGGTGAGGCAAATGAAACATTGCCTCCTACGACATCCAACGGAAACCCCGATTTTTCCCGGCCCCCGACCCCCGAATCTGGAAAAACAGTCGTAACCTGTAACTGTAACCTCTATATGTTTGTCGGCTTGTGAGTTGTTAGGTTACAACTTGGTTACAACTCTATTTAAAAGTTGTAACCTAAAAAGAGGTGTAACCCGAAGAGAGAGCCCGGATCGCTTTCCGAAAGGCCGGGTTACAACTTTTTTGCAACGGATCGGAAAATTTCATATTTGGGTATCAAACGGTTACAAACTCAGCAAATGGCTGTAACCATGTAATGATTTGGTTGTCAAGCGAATCCGAGGCCGGTTACAAACTTGGGCCGATTTTGCCCCTCCGTAACCTATGCAACTACCGCCGGGCCGCAAGCGGCCGGGAGTGCCCTTACGAAATCCAACGCCGATTTTTACTTGTAAGGAGGCTGCGCCGGGGGCTTCCCATTGCGGAGAAATAGCAGTAACTTTATCAGTGAGTGATAGTTGACATGGAATTACTGTTGCACATAAAAGATCCGATCCTGCGGTGTTACTTCGTCGGTCGCTTTCCGCGACAGGACGACGGATATTGTTTGGTCGACAGTCGGAGTCTGACCGGGATGGCGATCACGAGTCTTGTTTCTCATTCCGATCGGATATTGCCTTCCGCGCCGGATCCGGACGACAGTGCTGTGGCCATCCGACTCTCGCGCTCGAAGTACAGCGATCCCCACCGGGGAAAGGCTCTCTTCCTGACACCTCATGCGGAGGCGCAGATCAATGCCACCCTCAAGCGCGAGTTCGACAACGACTTCACCGCTTTTTGCAGCACAGCCCGTGTGTGCGGGTTTCAGGTCAAGGACGCCATCGAAGCCTTCATTCAGGAGTACGGAATGGAAACCCTCTTCCACGGCGACATCGAAACACTCAAGAAGAAGTTCTACCGCTATGAGGTTTCGACCCGGACTCAGCTGCACGAAACTTTGCGCCAAAAGGCGAATTATGCTGTCCGAAAAGTGCGCCGGATCATGAATAAAGTTGCATTATAGTGTATATCAGTGCTTTATAATATTTTGCCGCGATTTTCACCGAAAACTGTTGAAAATAAAGCAAGCCGCCCGCTATGAAAAGAGAATTTTCGTCCCTTGTCCGGATCGCCCCCGTCCGGAACCGACAGGTCGGTGAACCGTCGACCCTGACGACCTATTCGGATGTCTCGTTCGATGAAGAGGCGAAGACCTCCACGCAGGGAGTCTTGTACGACCAGTCCCTCAAGATCGCCGTACCGCGCGCGGAGGCCGAGGCGCTCCTGTCGCTGATTCCTCGGTTTCGGGCACAGGTATGGCTGCACGACGGTGCCGATTTCCACTCGTGGGGTACGATCGATATTCCCGTTCTGGTGGTCGTGATACCCCGCGCCGAGACCGTTTCGTTCGAGATGAGCTGCAAATCTCTGCGGCCGCTCCTGCACGGTTAGTCCTTTACTCTCCAGCCGGAGAAGCGGATTTTTGCAATAAAAAATGGTCTTCTCTCTCGCCCGGCTGATCGACTCCCATCTGCTTGTCGAACCGAAGTTTCTCGACCGTTTCGTTGTCGAGAGTCTTCTCCATGCCAATACCCAGCCGCCTGCATTCGACCCGTGCGGCGTCGTCAAAGCACTTCCGGCTTTGTCGAATAGCGATATTTCCGTCACGTTCGACCTCTCGGAGATCACCGCCGACAAAGAGTTCGTATTCTACCATCCCATCTCCGGGATGATTCTTTCGCATCCCTCTTTCTATTACGACTGGGTCTATGGCTGGCGCGAGATGTTCTCGACCACCGGATTCCTGAATAACCTGAAGGCGGCCGACGCCCTGCCGAACGTACTCGCCCATTTCCTGCATATCAATTCCGGGGGCGGCATAGCATGGCTGCTCGATGTGGCGGCCGAGGCGATGCGCGCATGCAAAAAGCCCATCTACGCCTTTATCGAATACCAGTGCTGCTCGGCCGCCTATTATCTTGCCAGTCAGGCGACCGTCGTTAAAGCCTTCACGCAAAACGACGTCATCGGCAGTATCGGTACCATGACCACCGGAATCAATCTGGACGGCTACTACGAGCAACTTGGCATCAAACGAGTGGAAGCCTATGCCACCCGTTCGGATCGCAAAAACAAGACAGTGAACGATCTGCTCGACGGCAAGCCGGAAGAGTACATCAAGACCATGCTCGACCCGCTCCAGCAGCAATTCGAGAAGAATGTGCGTGCCGGTCGGCCGCAGCTGAACGACCTTCCCGACGATCATCCCGTATTCCGGGGGGAAATCTTCTTTGCCTCCGAGGCACAGGAGCTCGGTCTGATCGACGGCATCCTGCCCGATCTAAGCGCCGCGCTGCGGGAAGCCTATGACCTCGGCGTCAGTGTACGCGACAGTAACCAAATATCAACCAATATCTAACCAACATGAAGTTCATCGAACAATTGAAAGCCGTGTTCATCTCGCTCAAGATGGTGGACAAGGCTCGGAATCAGGAGATGACCAGTGCCGACTGGAAGGCCATTCGGGTAGCGTACCGCAAAGAGTACGGCACCGAACTCGCCGACGATCAGGCCGAGTTCCAGCGGCAGCAGGAAGCAAAAACCTCCATTGCCGGCGATCCGTCTCAAGAGGCAGCGGACAACGCCGCCGCCTTGGCCATCCTGAATGCCGCCCTCGCCGAAGCCAGTGGCGGTAATGACAACGAGAATGCCCCGGCCGGATGTGCTGCCACCCCGGTTCAGCGCACCGACTCCGTCGTCGATGCGGCACAGGCCATCGCCGGCGCACTCCGCGAAATGAGCCGGCAGACCTTGCCTGACAAACCGGCCACCGTGAACGGTTCGGCTCTGTCGCCGAACGGCCCCGGCCACACCGAAGCCTATTTCTGCGGCATCGAACACCCGCTCTACTCGATGGAACGACGGTACAACCGGATCGCGCTGAATCCGGCTCTCGCTCTGACGCAACCGCTCAACGCCGTCATGGAGAAAGAGGTCGGCGCCGAGTTCCGGGAGCAGCTCAGTGCATATGCCGGTATCGTGGCCGGTCGTATCAACGAGTTGCGGCAGGCCAATCTGCTCAATCCGGCCCTGTTGGCCGAAGGCGTCAGCATCGGCATCGACCCGAAAGGACTGGGCGACCAGTATCTGACCCGGCGTACCGACCTGTTGATTGCCCGGTTGGCCACAATCCGTAATGTCTATGACATCTTCCCGCGCCGCTTCGGAGTACAAGACCGCGAGGTGATGATCAACGCCTTTTTCGGCGACTTCTCGCAGGCCTACCAGAAAGGCGGTATCTGGAAAGGGAACGTCGAGTTGCAACCGGAGATCTGCTACGTGGACGACGCGATGTTCAAAACGCTGTTCAACTCCATGAAGGAGATCGAACGCCAGTACATCGGCTATCTGAACACGGAGGGCTCCGACCCGATCAAGTGGACGATGATCGAATGGGCGATGTTGAACATCTCGACCAAACTGATCGAAGAACAGAACCAGCGGAAGGTGCTCGGTCTCTACGTGAAACCCGAAGACGGCAAATCGGGCCACACGCTGAACGCCGGTACCGGAGTGTACTACACCCTGCTGCGGTACTACAACGAAGGTAAGATCGCACTGGTGGACGACTCGGCCTTCTCCGGTTATACGAGCGGCGCGACGATGGTGGCCTGCGTGACCAATTTCCTGTTGTCTCTCTCCGAACGCGTTCCGGATCTCGACAAATACGAGGTTATCCTGAACGCCAACCACCGGGCCATGTGGAAAGCCGGTATCCGCGAGATTTACGGTAAGGATACCGACTTCACCGGGCCGCAGGGCGACGTCGTTCCCGACCACCAGAACCGCATTCGCTGGTGTCCGTACGGCAAGACCCTGCCGTTCATCTGGGTGCAGAAGCCGGGCAACATCCAGTCGATCGAACTGACCGCCGGCGAGATGCACGCCGTGCAATTCGAGTCTGACATGGAAGACGTCAAGGCGTGGAGCATCTGGAAAGAGGGAACTTCGGCCGCCTATGCCGGCAAGCCGTTCAAGACGAAAGCCGAACGGGCGGCGCACGGTTTCGAGGATCAGGAGATCTTCTGCAACAAGCCGTGCGTCGCACTGGCCGCCGATGCCGAGCAGGTTACCGTCAGCGGCGACTTCCGCCACTACGTTACCGGAGTGAACACGGCTGCCAAAGCGATCACCGACATCGTCGGCGCGAAAGCCGGCGTGGCCTACCTGATCGAAGTCGGCGACGAAACCCATCCGCAGACCATTGCGAAATCGGGCAAGTTTGCCGATCTGACCGAAGCCTTCACGCCGACCAAGAAGGGCGATTACCTGATGGTGATCCTGAATGCGGACGGCGACCGTTTCCGGGAGCTGGAACGCTGCGTCGGCGGTACCCGCACCATCAATCAGGCCCTCCAGCCCAACGTTCCGGGCGGCAGGTAGGCTGTCAACGATTCGTGGGAGCCGTCCGGCGGCTCCCCTTTTAACCTCAAAATTCATCGACACATGAAAAAACAAACCATCAAGCGGGCCATCCGTGCGCATAGAATGGACATGGCTCGTAAACGCAAACTGATGCTGACCCTGTTTCTCGTGGTGTTCGGCCTGTTCGCCGGTACCGCGCTGGCAGCCGCAGCCTTCGACACAACCCTGTTGCCCGACGCGCTGACAGTGAGCGGCGGCACGGTTCTGGCCGGCAGCATGGCGCTGATCGGCGACATCGAAGACACCTCGGACAAAGACGCCGCCGGCGGACAGATCGCCTATCAGGTGTGGCTCGTTCACTTGAGTCAGGTGGATCAGAACGTACCCTTTCCGAAACCGAATGCCGATCGGGAGGTCGGCACGATTCCCCTCAAGATCGGCGAGGTCATGTATTACTTCGAGGCGCACGACATTCCGACGGACGACGGGAAGAGCGAGAAGGGAGACTTCACGACCAGCAATACGAATACGTTCGTCATCCAGATGTCCGGGAACCGGGACAAGCTGCTGAACTTCATGGAAGAGTTTACCGGCGGTAAGTTCGTGATCATCTATCGGGAGTGCGAGTCGGACAACTATTTCGTAATGGGTAACCCCTGCAAGCCGATGATCCTGAAGACGTCGGAACGGGCCAACAACAAGGAGAAACGCAGCCTGACTTTCACCTTCGAGAATACGACATGGAGACAGCCGTACAAATACGTCGGCGCCATCGTTCGTTCGGAACCGGTGTCGCTCGCGGCCGATACCGACACCCTCGCGATCGTCGCCAACAACGACCGGTATATTCTGCCGAACGGAACGACCGAAGCTGTGCCGGTAACCAAAGTAAGCGGACTGACCGATAGCGACAAGGGGCGGACGATCACCGTCACCGGCACCGGTTCGGACAATGCGGCCACCATCGAGGACGGCGCGGCATTCGTTCTGGAGGGCGGAGCGACTTGGACGGCGAAGACCGGCAGCTCCATCACCTTCCGCGTGCTGGATCCGACCCGGCTGGTCGAAGTCTCCGGCACCCGTGTTCAAACCGCATAATTCCTTCGCTCATGGATTTCATTGAAAAGAAAAACGCTCACGATCGGCTTCTCGGTGTAACGCATCTCGAAGCCGACCGGGAGCTTCTGAAACAGAAAGCTCCCCAGCACCACCTGCTCAAGCGCGGTGTCTTCAATCGTCTGCAGGACGCCTCCTCGATTTTGTTCGCGTTGCTCGACTTGGCGACCGAGGAGGAGATCGTTCGTCATCGTCGTACCCTCGCAGCCGTGAAGGAGCGGGCCGCAGCCGAGGCTACCCGTCTGAAGGAAGAGGCCGAAGAGGCTACCCGGCTCAAGGCAGAAGAGGAAGCCCGGTTGAAAGCCGAGGAGGAAGAAGCCGCCCGGCTCAAGGCAGAGGAGAAAGCCCAGCTGAAAACTGAGGAAGAAGAGGCCGCCCGCCTCAAGGCCGAAGAGGAAACCGCCCGGTTGAAAGCTGAGGAGGAAGAAGCTGCCCGCCTCAAGGCCGAAGAGGAGGCCCGGTTGAAAGCCGAGGAGGAAGAAGCTGCCCGCCTCAAGGCCGAAGAGGAGGCCCGGTTGAAAGCTGAGGAGGAAGAGGAAGAACAGGCCAAAGCTGCCGCAGCGGAGCCCAGCGAAAAAAAAAGCTCCTCAAAGAGCAAGAGTACCCCAAGATCCGCTGGGGATGCTTAGAAGATCCTGACACGGCTACGGCCCTCGTGATCTACGAAGACCGTATCCGGACTTATCGCCAGATGAAGGTTCTGGATGAACGACTCGACACAGCCCCCACCGACAGCGATGTCAAGGAGATGGCCGAGCTGCGCATTCAGAACCTTCTTTGCTTTCGCGAACTCCAGTCGTTGAACGACCGGGGCGTCTTCCTGAACGAGCATCCGTACCTGAAGAACAAGGCCGATTACGAAGAACTGCTCGCACTCTGGAACAGCGACCGCGACCGGTTCATCCGGCAGTACGAGAACTGCCGCAACAACATCCGCCGCTACACAGGGCGGATGAATCGCCGGGGGGCCACCGCTGAAGCGATCGAAGAGGCCCGCCGCCACAAAACGCGCCACGAACAGCGCGCCGCCATTTTCAAAAAAATACTATCCCATGCAAATACAGGTTCATAACCTCGGCCACCTGCCGACCGCCCCGCTGGACGACTTCCACGAACTGCAGGAAGACTTCAAGCTCCACGACGAGGAGAAGATGATGAAGCTCGCGCTGATCATCGTAACACGGGGCTTCAAATACTCCTTCAAGGCGTGGCGCGATCCGGACGGCAAGCTCTGGATCATCGACGCCCATCAGCGCAAGAAAGCCCTCTTGCACCTGCGGAACCGCGGGATGGAGATTCCGGAGATCCCCTACGAGCCGATCTACGCCGCCGACAAAAAGGAGGCCGTCGAGGAGATCGCCGCCTACAATTCCGAGTTTGCGCAGAAGAATCCGGACACCATCCTGTTCGAGAAATACCAGATTACCTCCGAGTCGCTCTCGCAGTTCAATCTCGATCTCGGCGTGGAACCGGAAGCGCTCGACCTGAAGCTCGATACCAAGATGACCCTCACCGAACAGCTCGACGAGCTCGATTTGGAGAAAGAGTATGCCGAAGCCGACCTTCCGGAACAGGCTATCACCCGCCCCGGCGACATCTGGTTGCTCGGCCCGCATCGGCTGATGTGCGGCGACTCCTGCTCGTCGGCCGCCGTGGTCACCCTGATGAACGATCGCCGGGCCGATCTGCTGATTACCGACCCGCCCTACAACGTCGAGTACGAGGGAAAGACGGAGGATGCCCTGACAATCGCCAACGACTCCATGTCGGACGACGCTTTCGACAGGTTCCTTTTCCGGGCATTCCGGAACATGTACACCGTGGCCAAACCCGGTGCGGCGATCTACGTATTCCACAGCGACAGCGAAGGGCTGGCCTTTCGGCGCAACTTCGCGCGGGCCGGGTTCAAGCTGGCTCAGTGCTGCGTTTGGGTCAAGAACTCGATCGTGATGGGGCGTCAGGATTACCAGTGGCAGCACGAACCGGTGTTGTACGGTTGGAGAGAGGGGAAAGGGCACCGCTGGTATGCCGATCGTTCGCAGTCCACCGTCTGGCACTACGACAAACCGACGCGCAACGACATCCATCCGACCATGAAACCGGTGGCGCTCATCTCCTATCCGCTGCTGAACAGCTCGAAAGAGGGAGACGTAGTGGTCGATCTCTTCTGCGGCAGCGGCTCTACACTGATGGCCTGCGAACAGCACAAACGGGTCTGCTATACGATGGAACTGCTGGAGAAGTTCGTCGATGCCACCGTGGCCCGGTATATCAATGCCGTGGGCAGCGGCGAGGTCTACCTGCTGCGAGACGGTAAGAAACTGAGCTACGAGGAGGCGGCCGCACAATGACGATCGACGAACAGATACTCAAGCGGATCCGCGACATGGGAGCGATCGGACACACCCCCGCCCAGATCGCCTCCCTGCTGCGCATCCCCGCCGCCGAACGGGAGGCCTTTCTGGACGAGTTCACCCGGCCCGAAACGAAAGTCTACGAGTCGTATGCCAACGGCCGGGCCATGATGGACTACAACACCAACGTGGAGTTGGCCCGCGCCGCCGAGAAAGGCGATGTGGAGGCCATCTCGAAATTAGACGAACGCAAACAGGAACAGAAGGCCATCGAACTGCTGGCCGACCTATTCGGAATCTGACGTTATGGATAATCTGGAGAAGATAGGCAGCATCCATCCCGACGTGATCGACGAGTTCATCCGTACCGGCAAGAGTACCGTGATCCCGCCGGAGTTGCAGCGGATCATCAATCAGATGGTCTTCGCCATGCAGATCTGGAGTACCGAGCGGAACATCACCCGTGCAGCCAAGCGGCTACAGGTGCGCACCAAAGCCGAACAGGGCGTGGAGATCAACATCAACACCGCCAAGAGCCGGATATACGCCGCCCTGAACTATTTCGACGTCGATTGCAACGTGGCCGAGAATGTGTGGTTGCGGGACTATGCCAACAAGTTCGAGGATCTGGTGAAAGTCGCGCTGGCCAAAGGCCGGGTCGACATCGCCGAGCGGTGCATGGACAAAGCGAAAGAGTGCCGCCTGCAGGCGACCGCCGCCGACAAACAGGCCTCGCTGGGCGTGGTTTACGTCATGTCGAACGAGATCACCCCCGAAGACCTCGGCTTCACCAGCCGTTCCAAGAAAGAGATTGCCCGCAAGGCCAATGACGGCATCTACGCCAAGATCATCGACTCGCTGGATATTCCGGAGCCGGAAAAGAGACGCCTGCGTGAAGATGCCGAAATCGAGGAGGTACCCTTTACCGAACTTCAAAACGAGATGGACGATGACCCACGATAAGATCGCCGAGCTGGAGCAGAAATACATGAACCGGATGCAGCTGCGGGTGAACTGCATCGACACGAACGTGATTATCGCCGAGGTGGCCCGCGCCACCGGTAAGACCGAAGGGATCATCACCTCGCGGATGATCCGGGTGGCGGACGCCATGCCCGGCGAGGTGTCGTTCATGGTGCATAAGACCTACGTGGCCCTGATGACCAACATTATCCCCAACATCCGGGCCGCCTTTTCGCAGCCCACCGCCTCCGGCCGGCCGCTTCTGGAGGAGGGGATTCACTACGTGGTCGGGGCCAAGAAACTTCCGTCGCACTTCTGCAAACCCCGCCGGCCGATCACCTACCCGAAGCACAGTCTCGTCTTCGCCACCGGCCACCACCTCAAACTCGTCAGCAGCGATATGCCGGAGTCCTCGGCCGGCGAGAGCGCCGTCCATGCCTTTATCGAAGAGATGAAGCTGCAACGCGGGCAGAGCCTCAAGTCGCGGGTCTTTCCGGCCCTGCGGGGTGCCGTCGGAAAGATTCGCCAATGTCCCTACTACCTCGGCATCACCGGCGTTACGGACACCGCCCGGCTCGACCTCGGCGAAGACAATTGGTACGAGGAGTACGAACGGCATGTCGATGAAGAGGTGATCTGCGACATCGTGAACGCCGCCCTGCATCACGATAAGGCGTTGGGACGGTTGTTCGAGGTGAACAATGCGATCCGGTCGGAGACCAACCCCCTGACGATCGCCCGGCTTCAGGAAGAGCAGCGCCGGCTGAAACACCGCGTCGAAATCTGGAAACCGATTCTAAACGAGATGCGCCGGAACCAAAGCTACTACATCCGTGCCTCGTCGTTCGCCAACAAGGACTTTCTCGGCCCGAAGTTCTTCCAGACCCAGTACGAGAGTCTGAGCGCCGACGAGTTCCTGTCATCCATCTGCAACATCCGGATCCGGCGCGTGGTGAACATGTTCTTCTGCAACTTCAAGCCGGAGGTGCATTGCTACTCGGACAGCTACCGGTATTCGTCCATCCTGTCGTTCGACTTGGGCGACGACTTCCGTCTGACCGCTTCCTACCTCAAGTATTTTCGCCGCTCCGAACCGTTGATTCTCGGCTACGACCCCGGTTCGTTCCAGTCCGTCGTCGTCGCTCAGCAGGACGAACGGATGAACGAGTGCCGCATTCAGAAGGAGTTCTTCGTCTACTCCCCGTGGGATCAGGTGCAGCTGGCTAACAAGTTCGACGAGTTCTACGGCGAGGACTACGACAAGAGCGTGGAGATCCTGCTGTACTACGACCGCGCCGGGAACAAGCGGCGCGAGGATCAGGAGCAGATTACCACCGACGCCCGGCTGCTCAAGCGGGAACTGGAGAACCACGGTTACCGGGTGCGGCTGATGAACGAGGGACAACGTACGATCTACCACTACGAGCAATACAAGTTGATGGCGATTCTGTTCTCCAACCGGTACAAAGGTCTGCCTCGCATCCTGATCGACGAGAACGAATGCCCCATGCTCAAGTCCGCCCTGCCTCTGGCGCCGCTCAAGAAGCGCGCCGACGGCCGTATCGAGCTGGACAAAAGTTCCGAGATCAAAGTGCCGATTCAGTACCAAGCCGGCCTCTCGACGCAGATACCCTCCGCCCTGATATACCTGCTGTTCGGGCTGTACGGCAACAAACTGCCCGCCGAGATGCAAAATATCCCGGAGCTGCCGGAAAATATCGTCCTGTAACCGAATAATTTCCGCCGAACCCGCAATAATCGGCCGAATTGATAACGAAAACAGGGGCAAAGGGTTGATTTGCAGGCTTGTTGCCTTTCAAAACGCCGCATAACAAAAACGCAAACGAAGAAAAACAGCCGCCCCGCTAATTCCGAAAAAGTGTGTGCACGGCCCCGGCCGGGGCTGGAAATATGACAACCCCGTCAGAGTCATGGCGTTGCGGCGCGCTTCTCGCTTCGCACCGGAAACGCGCCGAGAAGGAGAATAAGGCTGCCGGACGAGGCCATAATCCCCCTCCGGTGTCCTTTCGGTCGGACCGCCGGTCGGCTATCTTCGCTGTCGGGATGCACAACATGGGAGGCATAGAGGCGCTGCGGCTGGCGCGGGAGGTGTCGAAGGTGCCGGACGGTACCTTCACCATCGCCTTCTTTCCCTACAACCGGGTCAGGGGCGAAGCCTCGGCCACGCTGCGGGTGGTGGCCGGATGCAAGGTGCGGGCGCAGCTGCCGCGCGATCGCTTTTGGGTCGATTCGGAGAACTACTTCCTCTTCACCGACGCGCGGGGCGAGTGCAAGACCTGTTACCGCATCCTGATCCGCTTTATGGGATTCCCGCAGGATAACTTCAAACTACGCAAGATAGAATGGCTGTAAGACACAACGACAAGTTCGGCTACTGCGTGAACGAGAATACCGTGCTCACCTTCCAGTTCGGCGGCGACTCGATGGCCGACCTCGAAGGCCGCCTCTTCGGCCGAACGCCCGCTTCGCTCCGCACCGGGCATTTAGTCAAGGTATCCGGTTACAACGTCCTCACCCGCGGCGTCAACGATACCGAGATCACCGACATCCGCGAGAACATCAAGAGCAACCGGCTGCTGCCCGAAGTGATCGAGAAGCAGGTGCGGATCATGTACGGCCTCGGTCTCTACGTCTACCGCATCGAGTTCGACAGCGACGGGAAATTGGTACAGCGGTGGGTGGACTGCCCGCCGATCATGGAGTGGCTGCGGTCGTGGAACGACTGCGGAATTACCGACGACGCGAACGATTTTGCACTGGAGTGCATCCGCCGGTACTACTATTTCGAGGACTTCTTCGTGAAGTGGCGCTTCTTCAAGGGGCGGGCGATCGGCGGCCTGCCGGTGGCGGGGCTGGAGCTGGTGGAGAACTCCCGCGCCCGGCTCGCCTCCGAGAAGGAACTCAGCCCGTTCGGGAACTACACCTACGACGACTTTACACATGTGCTGGTCGGCGACTGGCGGTACCGGGGCGACTTCTCGGTCTATCCGCTGCTGCGGCCGCAGCACATCCACCGGTACGATGTGGCGATCTCCCATCACGCGAACGGCGATGTGGACGGCATTTACGGCCGCAACAAAGCCTACGACGGTTCGCGGGAGTGGCTCTTGGGGGCGAACGAGAACCCCCGCTTCATCCGCTCCTTCCTGCGCAACTCGATGGCCGCCAAAGTACACGTCATCATCCCGAACGAATGGGTGGCCGCCAAGAGAAAGCAGATTCAGGATCTGTGCGAGTACAACCGGAAACTCAAGCGGGAGAACAAGGAGCCGGTGCGGTATAACGGCGTGGAGATCGGTACCGACTTCCATGAAGGGCTGTTGACCCAATATACCAACATCGAGCTGGAGCGGCTCACCACCTACCTCTCCGGGGCCGACAATCAGGGCAAGATGTTCGCCTCCTTCTCGTTCCTCGGCAGCAAGGGCGAGGAGGTGAAGTGGAAGATCGAACAGATCGACCTCAAGTACAAGGAGTATATCGAATCGCTCATCTCGTTCGACCGACGGGCCGACGAAGTGCTGCTGAGCGCAAAGGGGATCGATCCCAGCATCTCGAACGTCTCGAAAGAGGGGGTGATCTCCAAGTCGGGATCCGACGCCTACTACAACTATCTGCTCTACCTGTTGCAGCTGCCGGCGCCGGAGAAGATCTGCTGCGACGCGATCAACATGGCCGTCCGTGCCAACTTCCCGCACCTGTGGCGGCAGGGCTATATGGTCGGCTTCTACCGGCCTGTCCCGGCCCGCCAGCAGGAGGTCTCCCCGGACGATCGTATCACCTCGAATCAATAGAGCTATGTCAACCATCGATACCATCATCACCGTCGAAACGCTGCGGGAGTATGCCCCCGGCGTGGACGGCTCGCTGCAGGAACAGACCATCCGCCCCTATCTCCGCCCGGCCCACAAGACCGTCGCCCTGATCGTCGGCATCGACGTATTCAACCGGGTGGCCGGGATGGAGGAGGGGGCCCTGCCGGAGTCATTGCGGGCCGCCGTCGCCAACCGCATCATGTACGACTACAAACTCTTCGAGACCATCCGTAAACGGCAGACCGAACAGTCCGACACCTACAAGTACGAGCTGCAGGCTATGCAGGATACCTATCTCGGCTACTATTACGACGCACTCGACTCGCTGATCCGCGGCCTGAATGCCACTGACGATCTTCCGGAGTGGCAGCAGACACCCGCCTGCAAAGCACTCGCTGCGCTTCTGATTCGGAATGCCGACGAGTTTCAGGAGTTCTACGGTATCGACTCGTCGGACTACTTCTTCTGGTCGTCGATCTTCATCCAGCGGCGCGTCATGGACGACTACCTGACCGGTATCGACCTCCCGGCGCTGGAACCGGAGATGTTGCGGCGGGTGAAGACGGCGGTGGCCATCCTGACCGTAGCGTTCGCCCTGCGGCAGTTCGACATCTCCATGCTGCCGCGATCGCTCCGCAATCCGAATCAGGACGGAGCTTTCCGCCACGCCTCCTCCGAACAGGAGGCGATGTATAAACTCTCGGACTTCCTGCTCGGTCAGGGCGAAGCGGCCCTGCAGCAGATCGTCTTCGAGTTGAACCGGCCAGAACCGGGTACCGACCTGCCGTCGGAGACGAATCTGAACAAACCCCGAAACAAATTCTTCCTCTTGCCATGATCACGCTCTATTTCGGTGAGACGCCCTATCGCTTCCCGAACGCTTGGGAGGAGCTGACCGCGGGACAATATTTGCGATTAGTCGAGCTGCTCGGTCTCTTCTGGGCGGGAGCGCTCTCGATGTGCGACCTGCGGATCGCCTTTTTTCGGCACCTCGCCGGGCTGGAGCATATCCGCGTCCCGGCCCATGCGCGGGAACGCTTCTTCGACAACCTCCTGACCGCCTCCCGCCAGTTCGACTTCTTCTTCAAACTCGACTACGGCAACCAAATCAATCAACTCTCGGCCGATGTCCGCAAGCTGCTCCGGAAGTGCCCGCCGGACGAACTCCTCTCCGACAACGCGGAAATCCGGTACGCCCGGACGCTGGAGTACGAATACCGCATCGATGCGGTGTGGGTCGGTAACCTGCTGCCGACCATCCGGCTGAAAGACGACGTGCTTTCCGGCTGGAGAGCGAATCTGGAGGGCGGGGCACTTACCACTTCTCTCAGCTCGTACCAGTATGCACAGGGGTACGATTTGTTGATGGCGATCGGCGAGGGGGCCAATCGCCGGGCGATGGCCCTGCTGGTCGGGCTGCTCTATGGGGTGGATGCGAACGACACGGCCCGGATCGAACAGATCGATCGACTCCCGGACATCCTGCTGCAGGCGGTGGTGCTGAACTTTCAGGCGTTCGTCACCTTCATCTTCACCCGCACCGCCTTCTCTGTCCTGTGGTCGGCCGACAGCGACCGCCCCAAACGACAGGAGCGGATATCGATGAGCGATTCGCTCTACGGTCTGTGTAAAGACGGGTACGGGAACTACGAGCAGGTCGAGAAGATGCCGCTTTTGACCTACCTCGGCATCATGCGAACCGAAACCATCCAAGCCGTCCGGTCGATGGCGACCGACGACACCACGCCGGAGGAGATCGCCGGTCGAATGGGGCTCTCCGTCGGACAAGTCAAGAGAATGCTATGCTAACGACTATCAGAGATTACTTCAAGGCCAAATGCCCGGCTTTCGTCAATCCGGCAAATTTCGTCTTCGGCGCGGACGAAAAGACGCTCAAGGAGCGAATCGGCACGTTCGGGGACTACTACCTGTTTTTGGATTACGGGGCCTTCGGCAGCGGGCGGGACGGCAACAACCGAATTACGGACACGTTCGAGCTGGCGATAACGATCGCCATGCCGATCGGGGCGAACCATCCCTCGCCGGCGGAGGTGGAGGGATACCAGCTGGAGTGTTTCTCCCGGATCGCCGCGCTCCGGAAAGCGATGCTGCAGGAGCAGCGCGAGACGCCGTGGCTGAAGTTCCTCGACGACGACCACCAGATACTGCCGTTCGTCGCCCCCGACCTCTGTCTGTCGGTGGGCAGCACACTTTCTTTCCGCCTCAAAGGCTTCGATCTGCTGGGTGTGAAAGGGTAAAATCTATTAATAGCAATTATTCCCTGAGAGAAAATTAGTTTATGCTTTCAAATGACAATTTCACTTATAAGTGAAATTGATTATCTTTGCAGCATGTAAATACGTATTAACAAAGTGAAATTTAAAATTGTTAAGATAAAAAATCTTTCGGGACCAGCAGCTAAGATTTATTCGGTTGTGTTAGAAGGGGAAGATGGCACCCTCTTTGCTAATTTTCTTCAACAATATAGAACAACCCATCCTGCAGCAATAAAAGATATTGCCCATCGGTTGCAAATGATGGGGAAAAAGGAGGGAGCACGTGAGCAATATTTTAAATTGAAAGAAGGAAAACTGGGGGATGGAGTTTGTGCGTTATACGATACACCGGACAAAAACTTACGGCTTTATTGCATACGATTTGGGGGTGTTGCCATCGTTCTTGGAGGTGGGGGTGAGAAAAAAGTTCGGGCATACCAAGAAGATCCTATTTTGAATAGACAGGCCGAGATAATGAAGTATGTCTCACAAGAAATAATGAAAGCTCAAAGTGAAAAAGATATAAAGCTCACAGCCAATGGAGAATTGGTGGGTAAACTGATTTTTAATGATGAAGAAAATGAAGACGAAGAATAAAGCAGAAGAAGTTTCCATTCCATTGCTTGATAGTCTAATTGATGAAAATTCGAAGTACTATCGGATGGTGGAATGCCGAATGAGACTGGCAGGGTTCATCGCTGACTTGATCAAACAGAAAGGGTGGACAAATGGTGAGTTTGCCCGAAAAATGGGTAAACAACCTTCTGTGATTTCTAAATGGTTGAGCGGAACTCATAATTTCACCACCGAAACACTATGGGAAATCGAAGAGGTCATTGGAGAGAAAATTATTCCGATGGAATTACCCAAAAGTAGACAGGAGCATAGCGTGAGATATATACGGTCACTGCCAGAGTCTAAAATTCCACTGACTAATTCTTTTGACTTTCAGAGAACATCTCGTAACGTTTGTACTAATAGCAAGTTTAATATTCGTCTTTCTTGACGCATACAACGAATAAGGACAAAATGAGTGCAAAAAACAAAGAACTCAATATTCGACTTCATAGTATTGAAGAATTAGAATATCAAGCACCGTCAACACAAGTAGAGATAAAGAGAAAAGCATTAGCTTTTGGTGGGGCATTACAAATTAAGACCCATGAAAATCTGTTGTCTTTACAAGTTGAAACGACATATTCATTGAAAAATGGAGAGCTATTGTCAAAATTAAAAGTTGAATTTAGTTTTGAGATTAAACAACTTCAAGACATTATAGAAGTTGTTGATGAAAACTCAATTCGATTTACCCTCGATATAATACCTGAGCTGTTTCGAATGTCAATGGACATGATGCGGGGTATTTATTATGAAAAGCTTAAAAATACAGCATTAAAAGAATATATAATTCCGATTGTTGATACTCAAAAAATGCTTGGAACTATAAATAAAGACCAAAAAGAAAAAGCACAGGAAGAGAAAGAAGGTTAACTATTCATATATGATATATCTTAAGTGTCGCTGCCGATACGGTGGCGGCACTTTTTTGTTCCCCGGCGGAAAAATGCTACATTTGAACAATTCGATCAACAATTCAATGATTATGAAAAAATACAACGTAATACTTCTATGGAGCGGCCTGTTCTTGTATGTTCCAGTGCAAGCCCAGATAAAAGAATATCGAGTTCAGACCCCTGATGCTTTGGATACTACATATTGTATCCCTCATTATGACAGTACGTCCAATATAACTTTTCATCTTGACAAGAGAGATTATTTTCAATATATTGGGCAACAATTGTGCTTTTATGAGAGGGCATCTAAACAAATGCAGAGCGACACCCATGAGAACTATTATAGTTTTAAATTATTGCAACCGGATACGGTATGGTACCGTAAAAAGAAAAAACCTGTAGAATATAAAGATTATGTGGTGTACGATGCTTATCAACATCATTTAACAACAAAACATGTAAATGCAACTCCATGCCAAGAAATTGAAGGTAAAACATTTACAATAACGGCATTTAACAGCAAATCGGATACTCTAGTATTTACGTTGCATTCGCCCGAAGAAGATATTTTTTTCAATTGGGAAATAAAATCACCTAAATATATAAAGACAATAAGGTACTCATTCCCAGCTATCGTTATGGGGTACTATCAGAAAATAAAACAGCAATATGTCAATAGATCTTTTGTTGTTACTGCACAAAATCACGGGATGAAAAGAGTAATAAAAGACATTAGTTCAAGAACTCCTGTGGAATTACGGAAAGCAAGTATGCATGTAGGACTATTTGGAGAACCGATAATATTCAAGTGTGTAGATGTTGCTATTGCGGATATCGACAATGAATACAAAATTCCCTATTTGATTTTTGAAGATAGCCTAAAACATCATATAGCGATTCGTTTTGTTGAAAATCCACCATTGACATGTATGTTGAATAAACGTGATATGGAGTCTGATAGTGGACCGATGGGAGGATGGTGGACAATAGATGATTTTGAAGATGTTATTAAAGTTGAACAGCGTGCTTTGATAAAAGAACAACAAAGAATTGCAGAACAAAAAAAGATTGAAGAGCAACAAATCCAAGAAAGAAAATTACGGCAAGAAAAAGAAGCACAGCATTTGGCTGAGTGTATTAAAAAATTCGGAAAACATTTAGGTACCTTAATTGCGGAAGGTAAAGTTCAATTGGGGATGACTAAAGAACAATGTGAATGGGCATGGGGATATCCTGATGATGTGAATAGAACAACAGGTAGTTTTGGGAGCCATGAACAATGGGTTTATGGAGGTGGTAACTACTTGTATTTTGAGAATGGACGCCTCACAGTTATTCAAAATTAGGATTTGTCTATCGGCGCGAATTTCGCGCCGATTTTGGTTTTTTGAAGAAAGTTTTTACATTTGCAATGCTCTATTTCCAACAAGGCGAGTAATGCTCGCCGATTTATCTGTGCGAGCGTTTTTTATGCTTGCTAATTTGGGTTTCGTACCCCCGTGCCGAGAGTTAATGCTCCGGCTGCCTTGTTGGTGTAGAGCAGCGGGTCAGTACGAAGCCCTTTTTGTGTTTAATTTTTAATGCTCAAACCAACATGAAAAACAAACTCATTCGACGGGAATCTTCCGTCATGCCGTTCGAGAGCCTGATCTTGCGTCTCGAACAGATCCGCAGGGAGTTCTATCGTCAGATTCCCGACTCCGACGAAATCGACCAGAACACATTCGAGAACGCCATCAATGAGGCGCAGACCGTGATTGGTGTGTGCATGGCACAGCAGCTGGTAGACCGTTGCCGGCGTGAGAAAGGAGGGCGCGCGTTATGAGAATCGTTACTTATATTCCCTCCGCACGACCGCCGTTCCCGGCTGCTTACGTACACGCCACCGTCTCCTGCGACCGGACGCGGACATTGCCGACATTCAGTTGTCGGATATCCTACTACTTCTACGAAGAGTTGTTCGAACGCATCTTTTTGATCCAGCGCGATCGGAACTTCGCCGATACGCGGATCCTCGTTACGCTGCACGACGGGCGACGGTTCGAATGGGACAGGGAGCGGGCCTTGCAATGCTTTACCCGGCTCAAGCCCGACCCGCGTCAGTTGCTGGATATGTTGCCCCCGATCGTTTAATTTTCATACCTTTCAGACATGAACGATCAGGAACAAGAGAAGATCATCGAGGCGACGGTGGCCGTGCTTTCGGAGACGTTCGCTCCGGCCGCGTCGATCGACGAGAGCGCAAAGCGGTACACGTCGGCGCAGCTGGCGCAAGCTATCTACGAACTGACCGGTGTTTCACCCAGTATTGAGATGTTGTATCAGATTATGACGGAGTGCGGTTACCGTTACGTCGTCGATGAGACCTCGGCCACGCTGCGATACGTCTGGCTGTTGCAATATCGCGGATAATTTCGTAACTTTAGGAAAAGGAGGAATCGCTATGGGGACTTTGTTTTGGGGATTGATCGGCATTCTGATTCTCGTGGGAATCGGTCGGGCGATCTACGACTGGTTCCGGAAACAGCCGGAACCCGATTGGCGCGATATTTACGGTCATCAGGATTGGGTACCTCATAAATCCGGCGACAGAAGCACCCCGGATAAGTCTGCAGCCTTAAGTCGTCATGAAAAACAACCGTACCGTTTGTATTTCGGACAATGGACAGAGGAGGTGGACGACGCTACTCGGATTATTCATTGCGTATGTCCCGATCCGGTGGAAGATGATTTTAATCAAATCCGGGTGTTTTTGAATACAGAATACAGGGTGTCTGTCATCGAAAAATACCTGGAAGACGCAAAAAACATGCATGCGTCGGCCGAGGTGATCGACATGATCGAAAAGCACTTACAGTATTTGAAACAGAAATAAGACCGATTCGGCAAACTCGAAGAGGCCGGTAGGAGATGATCCTGTCGGCCTTTTTTGTGTCCTTTCGCGAGGGGTCGCGGCGAAGCACCTTTGCGGTATGCTGACCGAACAATATAACCGAACGGTTCCGTTTAATGTTTCCGTCGCCGAAGCTGCGACGGACATCATGCAGCTGTTGGTGAAACGGCAGGCCGCTATTGCCCGAATCGATTACGAACCGCATCTGAAACCGTTGTCGAAACGGAATGCACGATCACATGCCGGCCCCCATCTGATGGATCGCTTGGCCTCCATGCAGCCGAAGATCGACCATACGGATAACGAATTACGCATCGAACTGAACTACCCGGCCACCATCCGCTTTCTCGACCTGAAAAAGACCAAATCCGGCAACAAGAAACGCCGGTACACGGCAATCTATAACCGGCCTCTGTTCGGCCACCTGTACGGGCGCGGCTATTCGCTGTCGAGCATGGTAAATCTGGCTCTTCAGCAGCAGTACCGGAACTATTTCTCCATTCTTCAGGACGTCATGAAAACCATCGATCTGTTATGAGTATCAAGGAAGAGATTATCAAAAGTGAAATCCGGACGACCGGATTCAAAAAGGTACAGGAAGGTATTATCAATACCATCAAGACGCTCAATAAGTACCAAGATGAACTGAAAGAGCTGAAGCACCGGCGCGAGGAGTTGATCGCTTCCGAGAAGAAGGGGACACAAGCCTATCGGGACGTAACCAAACGGATCACGGAGGTAAAATCTCAGATCAAACTTCAGACGGCCGAATTGGATAAACAGGAGAAGCAGCTTTCCCTGACCCAGATGAGCTATAAACAGTTGTCCAAGCATGCGGCGGATTTAAGGAAAAAGCTGCAAGGGATTTCCGAGGCGGTCGATCCGTCCGGTTTCGCCAAAGCACGGGCCGAGTTGAAACTCTACGAATCTCAAATGGCCAAGATACGTCGGGGATTGAATGACATTGAGGGTAAATTCGGAAATGAAGAATCTCCGCTGTGGCAGAAACTCGGCAAATTCATACCGGTTGATAGTGCTTTGGCGGTCATTTCGAAACTGAAAGACTGGGGCGGGCAAGTTGTTCGGATTTTCTCCAGCTTTCAGTACCAGATGTCGAAAGTACAGGCCGTATCGAACGCGACCGGGGAGCAGTTCAAGGCGCTGAAGGAGAACGCCAAGGAGCTCGGCGCCTCGACCGAGTACACCGCTACGCAGGTCGCCGAGTTGCAGCTCAATTATGCCCGTCTCGGCTTCACCCCCGGCGAGATTTTGAAGATCACTTCCGCCACCCTCGACCTCGCCACCGCCACCGGTTCCGACCTCGCGTCTGCCGCCGACGTCGCCGGGTCGACGCTGCGGGCCTTCGGGTATGACGGTTCGCAGATGACCCGCGTCGTGGACGTCATGGCCGCCTCGTTCAACAAATCGGCCCTCGACTTGGGGTACTTCTCCGAATCGATGAAGTACGTCGCCCCGATCGCCGCCAAAGCGGGCGTTTCGCTGGAACAGGCCACCGCCATGCTCGGCATCCTCGCCGATCGCGGCATCCGCGGGTCGCAGGCCGGGACATTCCTCAAGCGGATTTTGTCCGAGATATCGACCGAGGGCAAGAGCGTCTCCGAGGCCCTCGCCGATCTGAACGAAAAGGGGCTGACACTGGCCGACGCCGAGGACGAAGTCGGTAAATACGCCATGACAGCTTTGACCGTCCTTGCCGACAACGCCCCCGCCGTCGAGGGACTGACCGTCGCCCTGAACGACTCTGCCGGAGCCGCCGAGCATGCCGCCGCCATCATGCGCGACAACATACAGGGCGACCTCGATACCTTCAAGAGCAAGCTCGAGGGGCTGATCATCCGCCTCGGCGACGGGTTGAACCCCGTGATCCGCGGAACCATCCAGCTCTTCACCTCCCTGTTGACTCCGCTCTCCGTAATCGGCGTCGCCTTTGCCGCCTGGTTCGTCAGCCTGAAGGCCGGTCGGGCCGCCGTCGAAGCCTATAACGCTGCTAAACGTCTATTCACCGCCGGGACGAAAAGTGCCACCCTCTCGCTGGTTTCTGAGACTGCTGCGATGAATGTCAATACGATGGCCGCCAAGCGTAACCTCGTGCAGATTCGCAGCATGCCCGCCGCGACGAAAGCGTGGGCCGCGGCGAAACTCCTGCTGGCGGGGAACTTCCGGGCGGCGGGCGTGGCTGCCAAAGCGTTCTTCGCCTCGATCGGACCGATCGGGTGGATCGCGATGGCGATCGGACTGGCCGTCGGAGCGATGGCTGCCTTTTCCGGAGCGACCAAGAAGGCGAGCGAGGCCAGTTCGCAGCTGGCGATGGAACTGTCGCAGGAGCGGGCCACGCACGACGACCTGAAACGCGCTGTAACCGAGAGTGCGCAAGGGTCGAAGACGCGGGCCGAGGCGATCCGGCTCATCAACGAGCGCTACAAAGAGTACCTGCCGTACCTCGTTTCGGAGAAGATGAGCAACGAGGAGGTTGCCGCGGCGCTCGACTACGCCTCGCAGAAGATGGAAGAAAACATCAAGGTACGGATCCGGGCGCAGGAGGAACAACGAATACAACAAGCCTTATTCGATTCGGAAAAGAAAGCGCTACAGGGATTAATGGGAGAATATCTCGATAAAGGAGAGCGAACGGCCGATCAGCAAGCTATGATGTCTCAGCAGTTTGTCGAATTGATTCACCAACTAAAAGAAACGGGCGATCAGGTGGGATTCGTCAGAGAGGCTATGCAGCTATTGGGATATAGCGAACAAGAGTATATCAATGCAACGAACGGGCGTGGGAAAGCAGCCGGTGAGTATCGAAAGTTATGGGGAATCTTGCAAGAGATCGTGCGAGAAAGTCAAAAGGCAACTAATGCACTGACTATTTTGGATGCTCTTGTCAATGGTGCTTCAAAAAAAGCGAATCCTTATGAAACGATGACTCTCGAACAGTTGAATGATGCATTGGAAGCTGTTAATTCTGAGTTGGAAAATAAAACTGATCTTACAGACGAACAACGCTTATCTGCGGAAACGGAACAAAAAGAAATCGCACGGCAGATTGAATTGCGGAAACAGCAGATCAAAACGGAGAACAGTTATGCCGGGGTACTGCAACGCCTCAAGGATGAGAAAAAGGAGTTAGAAGCCCAGCTGAATAGAACCGACGGGGCGAACCGAAAAGAGATCGCCCGAATTCAGGCCCTGATCGCCGCCAAGCAGAAAGAGATCGATTTATATGAGAACAAGAAGACTACGAATAAGACAGGGAGACAATGGTCAATCTCTTCCGACGAGTCTTATCTGAAAGCTAAGGCCGAGCTCCGGGAGAAACAGATGAGCGGCGAGATCGCCACCGAGGAGGAGTACAGCCGCCGGCTGCTCGCGCTGGAGATCCAAACCCTTGAAAACCGGATCGCGGCCCACAAAGAGAAAGGCGCCGACCTCGCCAAACTCGAAGAGCAGCTGCTCGACAAGCGTTACCAGCAGCAGAAGAGCGCCCGCGACCGGGAGAAGAAGCTACTTGATATCGCCGCGCAGGGTGACAGCGCCGAGGACAAAGAGAACGACGCCTACGAGAAGCAGTTGCGGGATCTCGGTCTGTTCGGTCGGGAGCTCGAGGAGATGACCGCCAACGAACAGGCCGCCTACCTCCAGTTGAAACGGTCGCACTACGAGAAGTTGAGTTCGATCTACGTCGATGAGCTGTCGAAAGAGCTGAGCAAGCAGCAAAAGTCGATCCAGCGCAAGGCCACAGCCGAAAAGCAGGCGCATAACGATGAGTTGGCCGCCGCGGATACTTTCGAGAAGAAAAAAGCATTGCTCCGGAAATGGTACAGCGAGGAGGAGCTGCGGCGTGTGCGAACGGACAAACAAGCCGACTCGATGCTGAAGCGGCAGTATGCCGCCGAGGAGCAAGCCGCCCTGAAAACCGACCTCGAAAAGATGCTCGCCACCTATCAGGCCATTGTCGAGGAGGTCGGCGAAACCGGTCTGTTGGCCAACGGCGTCGCCGCGACGGAGGAAGACATCGAACGGTTGCAGAAGATCATCGACGACCTGAAGAAACAGCTGGCTGAATTGGGGGCGACCCCTCCTCCGACCCTCGGCGGGGAGGATAAGAACGATCCGCGGAGCAACGTCGACATTTTGGGGATGACCCCGGACAAGTGGAAAGAGTTCAAGAAGAATTTGGATGACGGGAAGTTCGGGATGGAGGAGATATTGGCCATCGCCGGCGCGATCGGCTCGGCGTTCTCCGACGTCAGCAACCTGATGACCGCAATGGAGCAGCGGGAGCTGAAGAACTACGAGAAGGCACAGAACAAGAAAAAGCAGTTGCTCGAACGGCAGCTGAAGAGCGGCACTATCTCGCAAGAACGTTACAACGAAGCCGTGCAGCGGTTGGACGACGAGACCGAGGCCAAGCGGGAGGAGATTGAGCGGAAGCAAGCCAAACGCGACAAGGCGCTGGCCGTTTTCAACAGCCTGATCAATACGGCAGTGGCTGTTACTGCGGCTTTGCAAGTTCCGTTTCCAATGGGTGAGATTTTGGCCGGAATCGTAGCGGCATTGGGGGCCGTCCAGACCGCCGCGATCCTCGCCACCCCGCTGCCCGGAGCAGAGGAGGGCGGGCCGATCGGCGTCGTCCGGGAGCAGGACGGCAAGCGGTTCGACGCCGAGTTCTCGCCCCGCAAGCGCGGCTTCGTCCATCGGCCTACCGTCATTCAGACTGCGGGAGGCCAACCCGTGCTGACCGGCGAGGCCGGTACCGAGTACGTCGTGCCGAACGACCTGTTGCGAGTGCCGGAGGTGGCCAGCATGGTGAACCTGATCGAGGCCGCCCGGCTGCGCGGCTCGTTCCGCCCCGTGAACCTCTCCGCCCCGTGAACCTCTCCGCCGCGATGGCCGCCGGAGCGATCCCCGGGCGCGAGAGCGGCGGATACGTCGGCGGGGACTCCTCGGCCAACAGAGCCTCCGGGAACGATGCGCCCGGTACCCCTGTCGACGCCTACGACGCCGAACTGCTACGAGAAGTCAAAGAAGTCATCGGGAAGTTCAGCAAGCAGTTGGATAAGCCGCTTCCCGTATTCATCTCCGCTTACGGCCGCGATGGGATATTCACCATACAAAAGAAGATCGAACAACAACAGCGCCGCGCCGGGATCGGCGGACGGGCCAAGTAACCCTTAACGAGAGAGTACTATGTTACAGATATTCGTAGACGACCGTCCGATTGACCTGAGCGACGACATCAGCATTGACCTCGTGTTCGAGAACCCGCTCTTCTCCAGCGACCGGATTCCCGCCACCTATTCGCTAAGCTATGACCTGCCGCTGACCCCGCGCAACCGGCAGGTGTTCGGCAATCCCGACCGCGTGGCGGCCGCCGGTGACCGCTTCCGGGAGCGGCCCGCCCGGATTCTCTTCGCCGGTCTTGAGATCGCCAGTGGTGTGCAAACCA
This sequence comes from uncultured Rikenella sp., assembly GCF_910579375.1. Classification (GTDB taxonomy): domain Bacteria; phylum Bacteroidota; class Bacteroidia; order Bacteroidales; family Rikenellaceae; genus Rikenella. The sequence continues at coordinate 12,079 of NZ_CAJTUJ010000004.1, read as the reverse complement.
TCGAGGAGATCTCCGACGTCATTACCGTGAATTTCGCCGGCAGCATCCTCCCCGCCGCCCTGAACCGGAAGCTCTACCACGTCGAGATGGACAAGATACCGTTGGCCTACAACGGAGCATACGCGGTGTCGAGCTCTCAGACCGATTGGGACGGTATCCTCCGGCGGAACATGAAAGATCCGGACGCTCCCTTTGTCGCCGCACCCGTCGCGATCAAAGATGTGGAGTGGTTGGAGCGCGACCCCGACAACCCGGAGGACTTCCTGCTGAACACCCGCGCCCGCTGGATCAACCCGATGCACTTGGAATACCACAGCTACGAACACTTTCTGAAGAATGCCGAGCAGCGGTTCTACCTGTTGAAAATTCTCCCGGCCGTCAAGGTGTGGTACATCTTCGACAAGATTTTCGGCGGGAAGCTGGAGCACAACATCTTCCGGGAGGGCGAGTGGAAGAAGCTCTCGTTACAAACCTTATGGCACCCGTCGTACAACATCACCGACAACCTCCCGTGCTGGTCGCCGGATACCGACGCGTGGGGAAATGACGGCTACGCCGTCTGGTTGCAGGACTTCATGCCCGACGTCTGGTCGGCCGACTTCGTCGTGGAGATGCTCAAACTCCCCTGCGCATCGATGTACGTCCGCGGCGACAACTTCGCGATCGAGAGCAATGCCGACGTGCTGAACCGGAACGTCGTCCGGGATATCCGCCCCGACCGGCTGATCGGGACGCCCGTCATCTCGCGCGAGGTCGGTCAGCGCTATACGGCCGGTTTCGCCGACAGCGAGGAGGGCGAACAACCGGAGGGAGAAATCAAGGAAGTGGATAACATATTGGAGGGGATTCACTACATGGCCAGCCGGGGCTACCTCTCGGACGGAACGGGTATCGTAACTTCCGTCCGGGTGCGGAATCCCCGGCAGGTGCAGACCATCATCCTAGACAAGGATAGCCGGGCCTACTATGCCGTCAAGCAGGAGGACATGCCCGACGAAGAGACCGCCGACGACGACGCGGAAGAGACCGAGTCGACGGATAGCGGTTACGACATGACGGTGAACGCGAAGCGGGTGCAGTGCGTGGCGAACCGCTATTGGTTGAACGACGACGACATCGGCAAGAACTGGTACCACCACATCCTTTGCCCGGAGATCGAGGCGATCGGCAGCGAACGGTTAGACGAACTGCTCATCGGTCTGTATCAAGGATTGCAGTCGGAGATCCAGCAGTGGAGCATGAATCCGGGCTACACGCCGAACACCTTCCCGGCGCTCTCGGCGACGAACTACGGGGCGAACGGGGAGCGGTACGGCGACCTGTCGCTCTACTGGCACGGCCCGGACGGGCTGCTGGCGCGCCACAAACGGTTCGCGGAGTGGCTGGCCAAAGACCGGATGGTCGTCACGATAGAAGTGCTCTTCACGGCACTCGACCTGCACGAGCTCGACCTGCGGGACAAGTTCGCCCTCTACGGCCGCCACTTCTTTATCCGCTCCATGAACGTCTCCCTCAAGAAAAACTCCATCGAACCGGCCGAGGTCGAGTTCGTGGAGGTGTGAAAACTTACAGTTGCACCGTGCATTCGTTCGTTCGGTTTTTTCCTGACTCGTCCGACCACATTATGCGAACCGGGATCTCTCCTCCGTCACCGAAAGCCCAACGAAGTTGGTATTCCTGTTGTATTTCGGGAAGAAGTTCTTTAATTTCAATATGTGGAATACTGTAATTCTTCCTTTGAAAAAACGAATGACTGACCAACTGGACGTTGCGTGCAACGGCTTTGCCGTAATTCTTAACGACCAAAGTCCCGGTATGGTTATAATCTCCTCGAATATTGGTTACATAAGCCCGCACATCTGCTTTTTTCTGCACCACGACCTCTTTCTTGATTCTCTCAATTTCATACTTATTGATGAATTTCTGTTGCGCCTTGAGTTCCTTGTCGTGTTTAAGGTACGTGTACAACGCGAATGCCAATGTGCCTAAGGCTACGACTAAACTTACGATTTCCATAGTGATGTCGATAAAGCACAATGATAGTGAATCGTTGAGTTTCCGACAATAACTACGAAAAGCGTTGGCTTTCTTTTTTGTCCTTTCGCCTCGTGTGTATCCCGGTACTTTTGCTGAAAAGTAAGAGATCGGGATGTCCAATATCGTACAGCAGCCGCAGGAGTATAGTTTCGCCGGGAATTTGGGCGACCTCGTCGTGATGAGCGACCGGGCGATCGCGTTTGCCATCGACGGGCTGTTAGAGGAGCGGTATGAACCCGACGCTTCCGGTCGCGTCGTGATACCGTTAAGAGCCTTCTTCGAAGCCCACCTACACGCCCCCAGCATAGACGATATTCCCTCCGAGGGGCTTCCCCTGACTACCTACACCTACCGTATCGACGGCGAAGAGGCCGGTACTTTCTGCGTGCTGCCCGGCGGCGTGAACGCCGGGAGCCTCGATACTCCGCTTTTTCTCAAGAGTAACTTCCTGACTTGGCAGCCTCAGACCCGGTACGTCGGGTATCACGAACCCCAGTGGCTGCGGTACGTCGCCCTGAACGATTGTACCGTGCGGGTCAAAGGCTACTTCGCCCCGACCGGCGACGAAACCGGGGCGGATCCGGAAACCGTCATCCTTCAAGAACTGACCGCCGGACGGGTATACAGCCTCGATGTGAACTACGGCCGTGTTCGGGGGCTGTTCGAGCGGCAGCCTACCTACTTCGACGTGTGGGTGGAGAACGCCGAGGGCGATCGTCAGAGCTTCGTGCAGCGGTATGTGCTGCGGGAGACCGGGGACGAACAGACCGCCGACTGGTTCGTTTTCGAGAACAGCCTCGGCGGTTACGACACCATCCGGTTTACCGGCGATCGGAAAGAGGTGGGCGAGTCCGAGAGCCGGAACGCCGTCTTCGACGGAGATACCTTCGAGTTCGGCATCGACTACGGCAAGGCATGGACGAAGTACACCGGCTACCTGCCCGACGAACGGACGCGGCAGTGGGTGCTGGAGTTCTTCGGCAGCTGCCGCCGGTACCACCTCGCCACCTCCTCGCTGGAGCGCATCTACGTCTCCAAGCCCAAGCTCGAGGCGACCGCCGGGGAGGCCGCCGGGTACGAGTTCACCTTCGCCTACTCCCACCAGTCCCGCTATCTGAATATCGCCCGCGACGAACTACCCGAACAGCTGGAGATCGTCGGGCCGGGTGCGGAACTTTTTTTTTTGACGCCCCGGCTCAATGAGTTCCCGATCCTCGACCCGGATAGCGATGTCCTGATCCCGGCCCAATACGCCTATTCCGGTCGGTGGGGCGTGATCCCCGCCTCGGCCCTCGGCGGCGGCACGGGCGGCGGGGGAGACGTCGTAACCGGAAAGGAGCCGATCCGCGTCGATCGTACCAACCGTATCGCCCGCATCTCGCACGAGCCGCCGAACCTCCCCGATCCCGAACGCTTCAACCGTTACGGCAATGCCGACGAGTGGGGCCATATCATCGAAGACTACCACCCTCACGGCGGGCGGGCCGATCTCGATTTCGCCGCGCAGGATATCACGGGGCGCGACCTGTCGCTGACCGGCCCGATCGAGCATCCCGAATACGTTCCCGGCGTCCTCGGCAGCGCATGGGGCGGCACTCCGGAGGGCGACTTCTGGTTCCGGGCGCTCGGCGTGCGGGACGGCATCACCACCACCGAGCTCATTTATAACCGGCAGTCGATCGAAGGGAATATCAAGTACTTCACCGACGGCATCAGCGTCGACCGGGTGAGCGACACCGCCCGGCTCATCGACAACCTCGGTCGGCCGCTGCGGACGCAGCACGACGTGCAGCTCGTCACCTCCATCGGCCCCGGCATGTACCATATCGTGCAGAAGAGCTGCGACGGCGACGATCGCGTTCCCTTCCGAACGGACGACCTGTTGGTCGGCTACTTCCGCCACGACGGCGTGCTGCCCACCGCCACCTACCTGCGCGTGGTCTCTGTCTTCGGCCCCGGCGAGGGCTTCACCGCCCGCCTCGTGCAGGGCGCACCGCCCCAACGCCACATGGTGCTCGCCCGGCGAGGCAACTACACCGACCCCGCCCGGCAGAACTCCGTCTACGTGGACGGGAAAGCCGGTAAGATGGTCTTTCTGCGGGGCGTGAACGACACCGCCTTGCGTCCCTACAACACCGCTGCGCAGATCGGGTATATCGGCGACGTGGTCGACAACGATTTCCCAGACATCGCCCCGGAGGAGGTCGGCCTCTACACGCAGAACATCCGCGCCAAGGGCGACTTCGTTCTCAGAAACGGCAAGGACGTCGCCACCGAGTTCTCAATCACCGCCGGCCAGATCGAGTCGGCCGTGTCGAGCATCGAAACTCTCGACGGACGCGTTACGCAGGAGGTCTCGCAGCTGACGCAGACCGCCTCCGACATCTCGCTCTCGGTGAGCAATCTCTCTACAGACCTGAACAGCCGTATCGATGCGGCCGAGTCGCGAATTACGGTCAATGCGCAGGGCATCGAGCAGAAGGTGGGGTTGAACGGCGTCATCTCGGCCATCAACCAAAGCGCCGAAGAGGTGAAGATCGAGGCGAACCGCATCCGACTGATCGGCGAGACGACCTTGGACGGTATCGTGAACCTGAACGGCACCGTCAAGGTCGAGTACATCGACGTGGAGAATTTGATTGTCCGAAAACTACGCACCAAGGACAGCGGTACCCGGATCGAGATCGACGATCAAACACAGCAGATACGTGCCGTGGATTACCGGGATCGTGAAGTCTTCGAACTGTCCGGGTTCAATTGGAACGAACTCCCGTCGATGGCGTTTTACGATGAATACGACGGTGATTATTCCCGAATGACTAAAAACGGATTCTATGTCTGCAAAGGTAGCGGGAATCCATATGTTTCCGCCACGGCGATCCTGACGGATCGTTTCGTCATTGTCAAATTGCCGGGAGGTGAGGATATGGGTAAAATGGGATGCGCGGACGGACTTGCTTTCCTTCAATTGAAAGCACCCAAAACGCTCGTCACTTTTTCCGGCCTCCAGTCGAAATCCGGCGTCAACGGGAACTGGAAACCGCTCTATATCGACATCGACACCGGAGACGTACGAACCGCCTGACGATGATTCACTAAACCAATCCATACCATGACACAACAGGAATTGCAAATCACCACCACCGCGACGGAGACCATCACCCACGCCAATGCCGAGCGGCACGGGCGGAAGTACATCTTCACGTATAAGCGGACGAACGGCGGCTCTCCCTCCGGCATCGACCTCGCCGTCCACGCGCCGACCCCCGACGGCAACTTCGAGCAGCTCGGCGTCGGCCAGCAGGCAAATGGCCGCCTGCTGCTCAACTTGAAAGAAGATATCGGCGCCACCATCTACTGCGAGATCACCGCCGACATCCTCGCCATTATCGAACAGATCAAACTGCAGGCATGAGTGCACAGGACTACACCAACGGCGCGAACCTCGCCGAAGGGGTTCGCGTCTTCGACGACCTGACCCGGTTCGAGAACTCCGGATTGGAGTGCCCCGTGCTTGTGGGCGATATGGGCGGCGGCATCGGTCAGGCCCGGCTGCGTGTCCTGCGCGACGTCTTCCGCGGGCTGATCGAGGCCGACAACGCCGGTTTTCCCACCGGCGGGGCGGTGTTCATCGCCCTCCAGCCGCTGCGGGAACACATCGATGAGACCGAGATCCACATCACCCCGGAGGAGCGGACGGCATGGAACGCGAAGGCCGACGCCAACGCCGTGAGCGAAGCCCTCGCCGATACGCTGAAAGCGGCGAAAGAGTATGCCGACGAACAGGCCCGGAACCTCGCAGACAGCTTCGCCGCCGCGCTGGAAACCGCCGTGTCGGAACTCAAGAACGAGATTCGCGACACCGTCGCCACGCTCATCGACAACGCCCCCGAAGCTCTCGACACCCTGCAGGAGCTTTCGGCCGCCCTCGGCGACAACCCGAACTTCGCCACCGAAGTCGCTACAGAGCTGGGTAAGCGTGTAACGAAAGAGGCGCTGGCCGAGGCCCTCGCCGGCTACGTCCCGAAGAGCGGCGACACTACCATTGCCGGCACCCTTACCGCCACCGACTTCCGTATCCCTGAATCCGAATAACGACCATGGCCATCACGCTACGACAGATCGTCTCCCGCAACGGCGGTACCACCGGCAGCTTCCGCGACCAGACCGAGAACTGCCGGAACCCCGGCTTCTTCGCCGACCGCGACATCCGCTCGATGGCCGCGTGGGAGGGGTACCGCTACCTGCTGCGCACCGACAGCGAGAGCGAAACGACGACTCGCTACTCAGACTGGGCCTGCGACACCCCTGCCGTGAACGGCCGCAAGACACGCGTCCGGTATACCGACTCCCGGAGCCGGACGCGGGCTGTCTGGTCGGACGGCACCACCGATGCGTGGGGCGAGTGGTCGGACTGGCAGGAGACCGCCGCCGAGACCGAAGAGGCCTTCGACGGTACGAGCTGTCCGTATAAGACCGACACCGAATCGCAGTCCGAGGCCAAAACCGAATACAGCGGCTGGACGTGCGACGTCCCGGCGGTGAACGGCCGCATGACGCGACACCGCTACACCTATGTCCGGTACCGCTATCGCGACATCTACAGCAACGGTACTGCCGGCGCGTGGGGCGAATGGGAAGGATGGGTACTGACCGCCGACATCATCGAGGAGTCGTACAGCGGCACGAGCTGTCCCTACCAAACCGGCACCGGCTCGCGCCACGTTTACGGCACGTGGGCCTATACGCTTCCCACCGGCACCGGCGCACAGGGGAGCCGCACCCGATCGCACAACCTCGTCACGTGGCCGATCTACAGCAACGGCGCAACCGGAGCGGAAAGTTCCACCGCCCAGCCGAACGAGACCGAAACGGTTACCTCCACCCGCGAAAGCCGGGGGAGCGGTTATTCCTGTTCCGGCACCTACAAGCAGAACTACACGACCTATCGGAATGTCTTCAAGTTCAGCGACACGACACAATATTCCGCCAACTACAATGTGAACAGCGGCTCGGCGACGCAGGTAGACGGCTATTGCGGCTATACGGCTACAAAATACTACATCTGCGGAGTGGGCGGGAACACTTTTGCCCAATGCCCGGACTACTACTATTTCGGGATCGGCCTCTCCGCCAGCTGGCCGGGGATGAGATTCGAAGTTCCGAACAATGCCAGGGGGTGTCAGTGTCTGTGCTTCTACAAAACCACCGATACCTCCGCGCGGGTCAAGATTCAGAGCGCTCGGCTGGTGAACGTCTCCTCGCCGTTCTATGTGTCCGTGCGTGAGAGCTTTTATACTTCGCAAGAATATGTGACGATCGAGTGGAACCCGTATTACAACTCCAATGGCCCCGGTTCGACGGCATTCGGACAGTCGTCATTGAACTACGCCTATTTCACGCTGGAGGTGACGTTGGTAAGCGGCAAGAAATTCAACATCGAAGGCATCATCACCCGCAACGACTACCAAGCGGGCGTCACGCCGTGGCAGACGCCCCCGCGCAACAAGAATACGCAATATTAAGAGTGAACTATGACCGAATGGCTGACCCATATTAGCAACCTGCTGAGTGTCCTCTCCGCCGCTGGCCTGCTGGGCGGAGGCGTGTGGATGTACCGCCGCGAGAACCGCCGCATCAAGCAGGCCGAAGCGGCCCGCGCCGAGGCTGACCTGAACACGCTCGCGGCCCACGAGTGGCGAGAAATCGCGGAAAACAGAGAAGTGAAGATTAATAAAAAGGATGAAAAGATAGAGGAACTGTACAAAGAGAATAGGGAGTGGCGCGACAAGTACAACGAACTCGAGAGCAAATTACATAGGTTGGAGGTGGAACGCATCAAGGAGCAGATCAGAATTTGCAATAAGCCGAAATGTGCCGACCGGGAGCCGCAGTCGGGGTTCTGAGGCTATGTAAAGAAACCGCACGATTCCTTTACACATCGATTGGTCGTGTAAAGAAAATCGCGCTCTTTTGATAAGTAGTAACTGAGATTGAAAACAGATTTTAAGATGACCTATTTTACCATCGAGGAGCTTTGTGCGTCGGAAACGGCCTGCCGGCGCGGCATCGACAACCGGCCTTCGGCAGAGATCGCCGGCAAGCTACAAACCCTCATCGAGCAGCTCTTAGACCCGATCCGGGCGGCGTGGGGCGGCCCGATCTCGATCAACAGCGGCTACCGCTGTCCGAAACTGAACGCGGCGGTCGGAGGCGTATCGACCTCCCAGCACCTCAAAGGCGAGGCGGCGGATATCTCGGTCGGAACTCCGGCCGATAACAAGCGGTTATTCGACCGGATCGTCGAGCGCCGCGACGAAGGCCGTATCGCTTTCGATCAACTCATCGATGAGTCGGGCTACCGGTGGATCCACATCTCCTACCGCGCCGGGGCAAACCGAAACCAAATTCTGCACCTGAAATGAAACGAATACTTATTTATAGTATAGCCGCGGTCGGCCTGCTGTTGTCTGGCTGCAATACCACGCGCCGAACAGCCAGCAAAACCGTGACCGAACATCGTGACTTGTCGCAGATGGATAAACGAAAAGATAGCAGCGGGCTGTCGATCCGGACGAATTGGGACTCGATCTACTGGCGGGTGACGGAGAACAAAAAGCTGCTGTTCCGTAAACTGGAATACGATACCGACAAGCCTATCGATTCCATTACGGGGAAGCCGCCGTTGAAATCCGAAACTCAAGGAGAAATCGATATGAGCCGGGATTCGCATGGCGGCAGTCAATCCAAGTCAGAGGCTAAGGATACGGTCAACGTCTCGGAACAGGATCACAGCAAGATCGACATCGACACAACGGATCAGCATGAAATCGAAACGGAGAAAAAGAGTCGGTCGCTCCCGTGGCTGCTGGTCGGGATCATTCTCGTTGCCCTCGGCTGGGCGGCGTGGAAGAGGTGGGGGCGATAAAAGTAGTCCCCCTTTTAGTCCCCCGGTAAAATAAAAAAGGTTGCTAATCAAACGATTAGCAACCTTTTTTGTGCCCAGGACAGGAATCGAACCTGCACGCCTTGCGGCACACGCACCTGAAACGTGCGCGTCTACCTATTCCGCCACCTGGGCAAAAAGAAGCGCATCTGAAGTGGATGCGGGGACAAATGTAGGAGATTCTTTCGAGACCGCCAAATTTTTCCGGCGGAATTTTCGGACTCCCGTTCTCTTTGCCGCCCCGTCGGGTCGGAGAGAACTTAAAAAATCTCCTTCAGCGCCCGCAGATCCCGAATTTCGTGCCGCGGATGCTGGTCGTGTTCGATCCCCCGGAAATTGACGAACACCGACGGCATCCCCACCGTCGAAGCCCCGTAAATGTCCGTGTAGACATCGTCCCCGATCATGATGCACTCGTCCGGCCCCACCCCCGCCTTCCGCATCGCGTATTCGAAAATCCCCGGATTCGGCTTGCCGATCCCCGCAAACTCCGACGTTGTGATCCGGTCGAAAAACGGCTTCAGTCCCGCATGCTCCACCTTCAGGAACTGCACCTCGTTGAACCCGTTCGTAATCAGCGACATCGAATGCCCCTTCGTCTTGAGGTACTCCAGTACCTCCAGCGAGTGCGGCATCAGCGTATTGCACGTCGGCGAAATCCGCAGGTACTCGTTGCTCATGTCCATCGCCATCCGTTCGTCGTGAATGCCCGCCGACTCCAGCAGCCGCACGAACCGCTGGTTGCGCAGCGTCTCCCGATCCACGATGCCGTCCCTGTATTCCGTCCACAGCCGCTGGTTGATCTCCCGGAAAATCTCGTAATACGAATCGAAATCCGGATACCGGTCGCCCAGCCCGAACGCTGCGAACAGTTCGCGCTGAGCCGTCTCCTGGTTCGTGCGCACATCCCAGAACGTATCGTCCAGGTCGAAAAAAAGATGCTTGTACTCCATAGAATGGAACGAGATTTGGTAACAAAAATAGGGAAAATTCATCGAAAATCATGCGGCCCGGCAAAGTGACAACCCGAGGCTGACATTTTGACATAAATTCGGTTTGGCACGACACTTGTACGGAAAGAGTCTGATCGAACACGAAATAAACAAATAAATACACACATACACTATTATGGGAAAGATTATCGGTATCGACCTCGGGACCACCAATTCATGCGTTGCCGTTATGGAAGGCAACGAACCCGTCGTCATTCCTAACAGCGAGGGACATCGCACCACCCCTTCGGTCGTGGCATTCACCGAAAACGGCGAACGCAAAGTCGGCGACCCGGCTAAGCGGCAGGCGATTACCAACCCGAAACGGACGATCTTCTCGATCAAACGTTTCATGGGCGAGACCTACGACCAGGTCAAAAACGAACTCGGTCGTGTGCCTTATGTCGTGAAAGACGAACACGGCGTGCCGCGGATCGACATCGACGGGCGATTGTACAGCCCGCAGGAAATTTCGGCCATGGTGCTTCAGAAAATGAAGAAAACCGCCGAAGATTACCTGGGACAGGAGGTCTCGGAAGCGGTGATTACCGTGCCGGCTTACTTCAACGACTCGCAGCGGCAGGCTACTAAGGAGGCCGGCGAAATCGCAGGCTTGAAAGTGGCGCGGATTATCAACGAACCGACCGCAGCGGCGTTGGCCTACGGGCTCGAAAAGTCCGACAAGGACATGAAGATCGCCGTTTACGACCTCGGTGGGGGGACGTTCGATATCTCGATCCTCGAACTCGGCGACGGCGTCTTCGAAGTGAAATCTACCAACGGGGATACGCACCTCGGGGGGGACGACTTCGACCACGTGATCATCGACTGGCTGGCCGGCGAGTTCGAAGCGCAGCATCACGTAGATTTGCGGAAAGATCCGATGGCTTTGCAGCGCCTGAAAGAGGCGGCCGAAAAGGCCAAAATCGAGCTGTCGAGCGCTACTGAAACTGAAATCAACCTGCCGTACATCATGCCGATCGACGGCGTGCCGCAGCACTTGGTGACCAAACTGTCGCGGGCGAAGTTCGAACAATTGGCGGATAAGCTGATCCACGCTACGATCGAACCGTGCCGCAAGGCGTTGGAAGATGCCGGTCTGACGGCTTCGCAGATCGACGACGTGATTCTGGTCGGCGGTTCAACCCGTATCCCTGCGATTCAGCAGGTCGTTAAGGACTTCTTCGGCAAAGAACCCTCGAAGAGCGTCAATCCGGACGAAGTGGTCGCCATTGGGGCGGCTATCCAGGGGGGTGTGCTGACGGGCGAGGTGAAGGATGTCCTGCTGCTCGACGTGACTCCGCTGTCGCTCGGGATCGAAACGATGGGCGGCGTGATGACCAAGCTGATCGATGCCAACACCACGATTCCGAACCGCAAGTCGGAGGTCTTCAGTACGGCGACGGACAACCAGCCGTCGGTCGAAATCCACGTCTTGCAGGGCGAACGTCAGATGGCTCGCGACAACAAGACCATCGGGCGGTTCCACCTGGACGGGATTCCGGCAGCGCCGCGCGGTGTGCCGCAGATCGAGGTGACGTTCGACATCGACGCCAACGGGATTCTGAACGTTTCGGCCAAGGACAAGGGGACGGGCAAGGAACAGAGTATCCGGATCGAGGCCTCGTCGGGGCTGAGCGAAGCCGAAATCGAACGGATGCGTGCCGAAGCCAAGGCCAATGAGGCTAAGGATAAAGAGGAACGCGAACGGGTCGATAAGATCAACGGTGCCGACTCGCTGATTTTCAGCACGGAAAAACAGCTCAAAGAGTACGGCGACAAGATTCCGGCGGACAAGAAGTCGGCGATCGAGACGGCGTTGAACGGTTTGAAAGAGGCGCATAAGTCTCAGAATCTGGCCGATATCGACAAGTATTCCGAAGGGCTGAATGCCGCATGGCAGGCCGCTTCGCAGGATATCTACAATGCGGGGAACGCCGCAGGCGGTGCTTCTTCGACCGGCGGTGCGGGAGCTTCGGGGTCGGCGGGTTCGGCTTCGCAGGCGCAGCCGGAAGACGACGGCCCGCATGATGTGGAATTCGAAGAGGTGAAATAGCATACGGATAGCCGTGTGTCACTCACCGGGACAGTCAGGCGTGTCAGG
>NZ_CAJTUJ010000003.1 GCF_910579375.1 uncultured Rikenella sp. | reverse complement strand
TACGAGAATATCATGACCTGCCTCAAGAGCGGGATACCGGTCGTTTGCGGAACCACGGCGTGGCTAGACCGGCTGCCGGAGGTGACCGCGCTGTGCGAAGCGCAGAAAGGGGCGTTTTTTTACGCCTCGAATTACAGCATCGGCGTCAATCTCTTCTTCGCCATCAACCGGAAGCTGGCCGAGATGATGAATCGTTTTCCGGAATACGACGTCACTTTGAACGAAGTGCATCACGTCCAGAAAAAAGATGCGCCGAGCGGCACGGCGGTTACTTTGGCCGAGGATATCCTGGCGGGGATCGATCGGAAAACCGCATGGCATCTGGGAACGACTACTGCGCCGGACGAGTTGGAAGTCACGGCACAGCGGCGGGCGATGGTGCCGGGGATTCACACCGTGGTGTGGGAGTCGGACGCCGACATCATCACGCTCGACCACAACGCCAAGAACCGCAGCGGATTCGCTATGGGAGCGGTGTTGGCCGCAGAGTTTCTGGCCGATAAACGCGGCACGGGACGAGTTTACGGCATGAAAGACTTGCTGGGGTTCTAATCGAAACGACACGACATGAAAAAAGCTATCGAAAAGCTGCGCGCAATCTGGGGAAACAAGTGGGTTAAATTTTCGATCGTCAGCCTGATCTATATCCTGTGGTTCGTGGTCTGGACGCGGAACTTGTGGTGGCTGCTCGGCGTGGCGGTCATTTACGACCTATATATCACCCGGTTTATCGATCGCATCTGGCTGAACCGCTATCGGGCTTACAAAAAGGGACACAAAGGTTTCCGGCATGTGATGGAGTGGGTCGAAGCCTTGCTTTTCGCCGTGATCGTCGTCGTGCCGCTGAAGACCTACTTCTTCGGGATGTACGTCATCCCTTCGTCGTCGATGGAGCAGACCTTGCTCGTCGGAGACTATATTTTCGTGGACAAGACTTACTACGGGCCGAAGATGCCCAATACACCGCTCTCGTTTCCGTTCGTCCAGAACACCCTGCCGCTGACGAAGACCACGCCGTCGTATGTCGATTGGATCCAGTGGCCGTACAAACGCTTGGCGGGAAGAGGCGTCGTGAAGCGCGACGACGTGGTGGTCTTCAACTTTCCGGAAGGAGATACAGTCGCTTTGGGGACGGTGGCTGTGGCGGACGAATACGGACGGTCGATGGAGACCGACGTATCGACCACGAGTTATTACGATTTGGTGCGGATGTTGGGACGCGAGCAAGTTTACGACGAGCTGGAGGTACGCTACCGGCCGGTGGACAAGCGGGAGAACTACATCAAACGGTGCGTGGCTTTGGCGGGCGATACGGTGCAGGTGATTGACGGAGATGTCTACATCAACGGCCAGGCGCAGCGGTCGATACCGGGCGTACAACATCTTTATATGGTGCATGTTACGACTCCGATCGGCTCGAAAATATTCGAACGGCTGGGGATCGACCGCGAGGAGATCGGCTATCAGGCGGAGGCGGGGCGATACACCTTGCCGCTGACCGCTGAAGGGGTGGAGGTTTTGCAGGGACTGCCGGAGGTGACGAGTGTGACTCGATTCATCAACCGCATTCCGAACGAGGCGATTTTCCCGCACAACACCGATCTTTATCCGTGGACGGAAGACCAGTTCGGGCCGCTGTGGGTACCGCAGGCGGGCGTTACAGTGCCTTTGACGGTTGAGAATCTGCCGCTCTACGAACGGATTATCCGGAACTATGAGGGGAATGATTTGGTGGTCGACGAGGCGGATAGTTTGATTTACATAAACGGTTCTCCGGCAAAAGATTATACCTTTCAGATGGATTATTACTTCATGATGGGCGACAACCGGCACAACTCCGCCGACTCGCGCTTCTGGGGCTTCGTTCCGGTCGACCATATCGAGGGGAAAGCCTCTTTTGTATGGCTATCCATTACGCCCGGCAAGAATATCTTTACCGGCGTGCGTTGGGACAGGATGTTTCGGAAGATTCAATAACCGTTCCTCGGGCGAAAGTTAAACATGAAATAAATAAACCCAAACCTTTCATTTTATGAATGATACCCTAAAAATAGTCGTACTTGCCAAACAGGTTCCCGACACAAGGAACGTAGGCAAAGATGCCATGAAAGCCGACGGGACGGTGAATCGGGCGGCGCTGGCCGCTATCTTCAACCCGGAGGATTTGAATGCGCTGGAGTTGGCATTGCGCATCAAGGATCGACATCCGAAATCGACCGTTACGGTTCTGACCATGGGGCCTTTTCGGGCGGCGGAAGTGATTCGCGAAGCGATGTTTCGCGGAGCGGACGGCGGAGTGTTGCTCACCGACCGGAAATTTGCCGGGGCGGATACGCTGGCGACCAGTTATACGCTCTCGTGCGCCATTCGGAAGCTGAATCCCGACCTGATCGTTGCCGGTCGGCAGGCTATCGATGGCGACACGGCACAGGTGGGGCCGCAGGTGGCCGAGAAGTTGGGTTTGCCGCAGGTGACTTATGCCGAAGCGGTGGATAAGATCGACTTGCAGGCCGGCGAGATTACCATCCGCCGACGTTTGGAACGCGGCGTGGAGACCGTTACAATGAAACTGCCGGGGGTAGTGACCGTTAATGCCAGCGCACCGGCGTGTCGGCCGCGGAACGCCAAGATGGTGATGAAATACAAACACGCCCGGACGGTGAGCGAAGTGCAGGAGCAGCAGGAAGACTACTACATGGCTTTGCACAAAGACCGGTGCTACCTCTGCATTCCGGAGTGGAGGGCGAGCGACGTGGACGCCGAACCGGAATCGCTCGGCCTGAGCGGATCGCCGACCAAGGTCAAGACCATTGAAAATATTGTCTTTCAGGCCAAAGAGGCGAAGCATCTGACCGGAAGCGATACCGATATCGAAGGGCTGATCAAAGAACTGATCGCTTCGCACACAATCGGTTAATCCTGTTCACCTAAATTAAACCACCAACTGAAATTCTCATGAACAATATATTCGTTTACTGCGAGATTGAAGACGGCAAAGTCGCCGACGTTTCGCTGGAACTGCTGACCAAGGCTCGGGCTTTGGCCGAGACCTTGGGATGTCGGGTCGAAGCACTGGCCATCGGACATAACTTAGCCGGAATCGAAAAACAGCTGGCCCAATATGGGGCGGAGGTTGTGCATGTGGCGGACGGAGCAGAGCTGGCCCCGTTCCGGACACTGCCGCATGCGGCGATCATTTGCGGCGTGTTCAAGGAAGAGCAGCCGCAGATCGCTTTGTTCGGGGCGACTTGCACCGGACGGGACTTGGCGCCGCGGGTATCGTCGGCACTGCACAGCGGTTTGACGGCCGACTGTACCTCGTTGGAGATTGGTGACCACAGCGAGGCCAGGACGGGGAAGGAGTATAAAAACCTGCTCTACCAGATTCGACCGGCGTTCGGGGGGAACATCATCGCCACGATTATCAATCCGGATCATCGGCCCCAGATGGCGACCGTGCGCGAAGGGGTGATGAAAATGGAGCCGGTGGCCAATCCGAAGGCGGCGGAGGTAAAAACGATCGACTACAAAAAATTCCTGAACGACGGGGATTTTGCAGTCAAGATCATCGCCCGCGAGATGGAAGAGCGGAAAATTGATATCAAAGGTTCGCCCATTATCGTGGCCGGCGGTTACGGGATGGGGTCGAAAGAGGGGTTCGATCTGCTGTATCAACTGGCCGAAATGTTGGGGGCTGAGGTAGGGGCATCGCGCGCCGCGGTGGATGCCGGGTTTACGGAACACGAACGCCAGATCGGACAGACAGGGGTGACGGTGCGGCCGAAACTCTATATCGCCTGCGGGATTTCGGGCCAGATTCAGCATACGGCCGGGATGGACGGCAGTTCGATGGTCATCTCGATCAACACCGATCCGGAGGCGCCGATCAACAAAATCGCCGACTACGCGATTATCGGGGACGTGAACGCCGTGATTCCGAAGATGATCAAATATTACAAGCAGAATAGCAAATAATTCAGGGACTTACAGATATGGCTAACTTTTTCTTAGACAACAAAGACATACAGTTTCATCTGGATCACCCCCTGATGAAAAAGATCGTGGAGCTCAAAGAACAGGGGTTCCGGGATAAGGCAACCTACGAATATGCGCCGGTGGACTTCGAGGATGCGATCGACAGCTATCGGAAAGTGCTGGAAATTGTGGGCGATGTGGCGGCGAACACGATTGCCGTGAACGCCGACTCGGTGGACAAAGAGGGGCCGAGGGTGGAAAACGATCGGGTAATCTATGCGCGCGGGACGCAGGAGAATCACGATATGCTGACGCAGGCGGGAGTTTATGGAATTTCGCTGCCGCGACGGTTCGGAGGGCTGAATTTTCCGCTCGTTCCGTATGTGATGACCTGCGAACTGGTGAGCCGGGCCGATGCCGGATTCGGCAATATCTGGGGGTTGCAGGACTGTGCGGAGACCTTGCATGAGTTTGCCAGCGAAGAAATTAACGCAGAATTCCTGCCGCAGATTAACCAAGGGGCGACGGCGGCGATGGACCTGACCGAACCGGATGCAGGGTCAGATTTGCAGGCCGTGATGCTCAAGGCGACGCCCAATCCGGATAAGCCGGGCGAGTGGCTCTTGAACGGCGTGAAACGGTTCATTACGAATGGGGATGGCGATATTTCGCTGGTGCTGGCCCGGTCTGAAGAGGGGACGACCGATGCGCGGGGCTTGTCGCTGTTCGTGTACGACAAGAAACACATGGCGGTCAAGGTGCGGCGGATCGAGCATAAGTTGGGGATTATCGGCTCGCCGACCTGCGAACTGGTCTTCACCAACGCACCGGCCAAGCTGGTGGGCGATCGGAAGATGGGGCTCATCAAGTACGTGATGGCGTTGATGAACTCGGCGCGGCTCGGGATCGGAGCGC
Source organism: uncultured Rikenella sp. (assembly GCF_910579375.1). Classification (GTDB taxonomy): domain Bacteria; phylum Bacteroidota; class Bacteroidia; order Bacteroidales; family Rikenellaceae; genus Rikenella. The sequence continues at coordinate 50,411 of NZ_CAJTUJ010000003.1, read as the reverse complement.
AGTCGGTGGGGATCATGGAGGCGGCGTACCGCGAAGCGTTGAAATATGCCAACGAACGGGAACAGTTCGGTAAACCGATTATTCAGTTCCCGGCGGTTTACGAACTACTGACCAACATGAAAGCGCGGTTGCAGGCCTCCCGGGCATTGCTGTACGAGACGGCACGGTTCGTGGATGTCTATAAGAACTATTTCCACATCGAAAAGGAACGGAAACTGACGCCGGAGGAACGGACGGAGATGAAGCAGTATCAGAAGCTGGCGGATGCTTATACGCCGCTCTTGAAACTCTTCTCGTCGGAATACAGCAACAGCGTGGCTTACGACGCCTTGCAGATTCATGGCGGTTCGGGATTCATGAAAGACTACGCCATCGAACGGATCTATCGGGACGCACGTATCACTACCATCTATGAAGGGACGTCGCAGTTGCAGGTGGTAGCGGCGATTCGCGGGGTGACGACGGGCGTATTGCTGGGGCAGATGCAGGCTTACGAAGCGATCAAACCGGTGTCGGAACTCGACGGACAATATCGGACGCTGGTTACTATGCGTGAACAGTACGAAGAGGCGGTGAAGCGGGTGCAAGAGACTTCGGCCAAGGAGGGGAGCGATGCCGACCTGCTCGATTTCCATGCGCGTCGTTTAGTCGAAATGGGAGGCTATATCATTATGGGACACCTCCTGCTGCAACAGGCCGGCCATGCCGAAGTAGGGGAGGGCTATCGCATCTCCGCCATCGCCTTCATCAAGGAGGGACAGACCAAGTGCAATGCCCATCTGAGCTACATCCGGGAGTTCGAACCGGACAGCTTGGGGTATTTCAAAATGGTATTGGACGAAAAGATCGAGGTTTAATTAACCTACTGTTTTTTGCATACCCGTTCTTTAGCTACGTGCGGGTACTGTACTTTCTGTGAACAGAAAGTACCAAAGAAACTTTCGAAAGTGCTTCGCACTTTAAAGCCATTCGGAGGACAAGGTTCTCGACCACTTGTTCTTCGGGCCAAGAAAAAAGGGCGCGCTAAGGTTTTTGATAGCCTCAAGCGCGCCCTTTTCCGTGGCCCGAAAAGTCAAAAGTTCAGATACTGTACCGAAATAGCGTTAGGATGCGCAAGCATCCTCGGAAGTCTTTCTGGTTCTCTTTCTTCAGAAAGAGAACAGTTCCATACAGTACTAAGGAACAAGTGCCAAAATAGTATGATTATTTAATACCCTTGTCACCCTTGTGCCAATCAATCGGACACGCCTCGCCGTACTCTTCGAAATGTTGCAACGCGTCGATCATCCGCAACGTCTCGTCTATGCTTCGGCTCAACGGCAGGTCGTTCACCACCTGATGCCGCACGACTCCGTTTTTGTCGATCAGAAAACTCCCCCGATAGGCTATCGCCGGCCCTTCGAACGACACTTCGCCTTCCTCATTGTAGAGATAATCGCCCGCCAGCACATCGTACTGCTGCATAATCGTCTTGGCCGTATCGGCCACCAACGGATACCTGACCCCCTCGATCCCCCCTTGTTTTACCGGGATCGACAGCCATTTCTGATGAACGAACTGCGAATCGCCCGAGCAGCCTACTACCGCCACGTTCCGTTCGTCGAACTCCGCCATCCGTTCCTGGAAAGCGAGAATCTCCGTCGGGCACACTGCCGAGAAGTCCGCCGGGTAAAAGAAAAACAGCACGTACTTTTTACCCGCATATGTTTCCAACGAAAAATCCGGGACGATTTCGCTCCCGTTTACCACCGCTGTAGCCCGGAATACCGGAGCCTTTCTACCGACTAATACTGACATGATTTCAAGAATTTAAGTATGTAGTCGATAAGAGTGCATAATTCATGCCACGAATCGAGCCCCTGTCGAAAAGATCACCGATAAGGAATCACCTGCGGCTTCTCAGGGGCGAAATCGATCTCTTTGAAGTCCGGCTCGCTGGAGATCGAGAAGGTACGATATCCCACGTCCGGCGGCCTGTTGAAAGCATACCCGAATCGAATCTCCACGTTGTTGAAAATCAGCCGTTCGTTCCGAATCCGCACCCCCGCGCCGATCGCTCCTGTAAATCGGTTGCGAAACAGATTGTTGTCGTATCCGAGCCATCCGACATCGCCGCAGAGGAAAAACGCGAATCGGAAATGGTACAGAAACAGCGGGGTGAAGACAACCGTCTCGGAACCGATCGTCAGCCGATTGTAACCCGTCATCCGCCAATCGGCCGAGAGTCCGCGAATTCCGCGCCCCCAACGATTCTCGTACCGCAACGCTTCGCGCTCGCCCTCCAGACGATGAAAACCCATGGTCGCCGACAGGGTTCCGAACTGCCGGATGTAGCTGGTACGCACCCGCAACAACGGCGTGAAGTACTTGATATGCCCCGTCGCCACCGACTGTTGCAACCGATAGTTCCGGGTGAAGTAAGAACCGAATGCCAGACTCGCTTCCAGATAGCTGTTCCGGATCAGGTTGCCCCAATAGCCCCGAACTCCCCAATAATCTCTCCCTCCGAGCTCCTCTTCCCACTGCCGTCCGCCGACCAACTCGAACCGGAAACCGTAAGGGATGTCCTCCGTCCGTCCGAATCCGTAGATCATGTTCCCCTGAAAATAGTTCCGCCGCGAAAAACCGAATCCGACCAGAAACTGCGTCGAATGGTGGTAATACGGATTCAGCTTCTCCGAAACCTCGGGCCGCTGAAGATAACGTTCCCGATCCAGCGAAGCCGTCACATAGACGTTCGTCCCGTTCCGCCAGTTCAAACACCACGACCTGCCGCCCCAACCGCCTAAGAAGAACCGTTCGATGTAGTGCGACGTATCCGTCCGGGTCATCTCTTCACGGCGGTAGGTGCGATCGGCCGTGAAGCCGAACCCCCATCCCGTGGGGAGAATAAACGGATGAACGACGGCGAAGCGGGCCATATTCTGATCGCCTCCGCTCCCCAATCCGATGGTCGCATCGGTAAAATGTCCCAACAGATTTCGGGCTGTGTATTCGACTCCGAAGCCGAAGCGGCTCAGCTGCTTGTCGCCGGCTACTTTCAACTTCAATTCGTCGCCCGTTCCGAGAAAGTTGCGGTCGAAAACCGAGAGGCTCTTCTCCCGACTCCCCCAATTGACATCCGCGCCGATCGACCAGTTATCGCGCGCAAAGATATGGATCGACACCCCCGTCGAATCGTTCCGGTCGGGCATGACGACGAAATAGGCGGTCGCCAGATTGGGCAGGCTACGCAGCAACTCTTCATTGATCCCCAGCACATACGGATTGAGCGTATCGCCGACCTGAAAAAGCAGGTTCTGAGCCAATTGGCGCGGTTTGGTCTGGATGTGGATTTTGTCAATCGTCCGTTGCAGCCAGCTCATGTTGCGCGTCGTATCGCGCGGCGAGAAGACGTTGGCCAACGTCCAATGAATGCCGGTGATTCTTTTTCCGGCAAAGAGTTCGAAGTAGTCTCGATTCTGTTTGAAGTCAAGCGAAGGAGTCCCCTCATCGCTGCTGTTTCGCCCCCGGATGAGCGAACGGAACAAAAAGCGTGTGAAAGCATTCTTGTATTTCCGCAGCCGCAGCGTGTCATAGAAAGCATCCGACCGGGCGCTCTGTTCCCGATAGTTGATCGGCACGATGGCCGTGTCGGCATGCAATTGGTTCGTATAATGCGGCGGAAGCTGTCCGCGAGAGGCAGGAACAGCTACTCCGAGAAGAGCGATCGAGAGAAAGAGAACGATATGTTTCCCATTACACATCGTCCGACCGGAACTGATACCCCATTCGTTTCCCCGTCTGGAGTTTCGAGTTCTCAATTTTGGTATTCATCTGGTCTACCGTCACCAGTTTGACCGTATCGTAAGGCGGCACCAGAAGATCGAAGTCCAGGGTATAAGCCATGGTGTTCTCGATAATCTCGGTCAGGGCATCCGGCGTAATAGCCCCCTGTCCGAAATTGTCGTGCCGATAGGTCACCTGCCGTTTCCCTTCGACCATGTACTGGAAATCGCGATTGATAAAGATCCGCGCCACGAGATAGCCCTCGTCCGCCGACCGGTTGTACCGGAACGAGTCCGAGAGGAAGTTGTAGATGTTGATCACCCCGCAATAAGCATTCTGCTTATCCTGCTTCACATAAGAGTTCTGCCAGATAATGTTTTCCCGCTCGAACTGGAAGACATTGGTGTGCATGCTGAAGATCAGGATATCGCCCGCCATCTGGAGCTGCGCCTCGAACTTCCCCCGATCCCGGTACTCCAGCTTGATACGCCGGTCGGAAGCCCCTTCGAGCTGTTCGTTTACCTCGACGGCGTATTCCTGCAAAATCTCCTTGAGTTGTCCGAAAACCTGCTGCGTGTTGTCGAAAATCTGCTGCAAGAGCACCGACTTGGTCTTCAGTGTCTCTACGATCTGTTCGCGTTTTCCGGCGGGTTTCGCCGTCTGTTTCTCTTCCATACAGTGAATTTGAAATCCTGTTTGGTGATTAAAACGAGAGGACGGTGTTCCGCAACGCCACCAGCCGCTCCAGCATTCCTTCCATCCGATCCAGCGCCAGCATATTGGCCCCGTCCGACAAAGCCTGTGCCGGATTCGGATGCGTTTCGACGAACAGGCCGTCCGCCCCCACCGCAATCGCCGCCCGGGCGATGGTTTCGATCATCTCCGGCTGTCCGCCCGTCACCCCGCTGCTCTGATTGGGCTGCTGCAACGAGTGGGTGATATCCACCACCACCGGAAATCCCGTCTGTTGCATGATCGGTATCCCCCGATAGTCCACCACAAGGTCGTAGTACCCGAACGAAGTACCCCGGTCAGTCAGCATCACCCGGTCGTTTCCCGTCTCGGTAATCTTCGCCGCGGCAAAAGCCATCGATTCGGGAGCCAAAAACTGCCCCTTCTTGATATTGACCCACCGTCCGGTCTCTCCGGCCGCGGTCAGCAGATCCGTCTGCCGACAGAGGAAAGCCGGAATCTGAAGCACATCCGCATACTCCGCCGCCATCGCCGCCTCCTCCGGATTATGAATGTCGGTCACCACCGGCACATGAAACTCCCGCCGCACCTTGGCCAACAACTCCAACGCCCGGATATCGCCGATGCCGGTAAAAGAGTCCGACCGACTGCGATTGGCTTTCCGATACGAAGCCTTGAAAATGTACGGAATCCCCAGTCGCGAGGTAATCTCCACCATCCGGCCGGCAATCTCCATAACGATCGCCTCGCTCTCCACCACACACGGCCCACCCATCAGAAAAAACATTCCCCGTTTTTTATTCTCCGTCGTAAAACCGGGAATCTCTACCCGAATATCCGCCTCGTCGGCCTTGTTCCGACAACAGTGCATGGTCATAAATGTCGCTTTTTTCTGTAAATTTAACCGTTTTTCCGCGAAATCCAAGCCTCGCGGCTAATATTTCCCGCCCCACAACTCCTCCATCCGAACTTTCAGCTTCTCCTCCGCCGGATTTTCGCCCGGCTCCCAAAACCTCGTCCCCGAAAGCCCCTCCGGCATGAATTCCAACTCCACGAAATGGCCCGGATAGTCATGTGCATATTTATAGCCCGTCCCATATCCCGCCTTCTCCATCAGCGGGGTAGGGGCGTTCCGCAAGTGCAACGGCACCGGCCGATAGCCCTCCCGTTCGACCTGCGCCAAAGCCTTGTTGATCGCCATGTAGGCCGAGTTGCTCTTCGGCGAAGTGGCCAGGTAGATCGTCGCCTGCGCCAGCGTAATCCTCGCCTCCGGCATCCCGATGTTGTGCACCGTATTGAAACAGGCCTCGGCCAGCAACAGCGCGTTCGGATTAGCCAGCCCGATATCCTCCGAAGCCAGTATACACAAACGCCGGGCGATAAACCGCGGCTCTTCACCCCCTGCCAACATCCGTGCCAAATAGTAGATCGCCGCATTCGGATCGCTTCCCCGCACACTCTTGATAAAGGCCGAAATGACATCGTAATGCTCTTCGCCCCCCTTATCGTACCGGGCGACGTTCTGCTGCAAAGCCCCCCGCACCGTCTCGTCGTTGATCACGATCAGCGCCTCTTCCTCCGCCATCCCGCACAGCATATCGACGATATTCAGCAGCTTCCGCGCATCGCCGCCGCTGAAAGCGAACAATGCCCCCGTCTCTTCGATCCGAATCTCCCGCTCCTTAAGGCAGATATCCTCCTTAATTACCCGGTCAAGTAACGCGCGCAAATCATCCTCTGCCAATGGTTTGAGGATATAGACCTGACACCGCGAAAGCAGCGGCCGGATCACCTCGAACGACGGATTCTCGGTCGTCGCCCCGATCAGCGTCACCACCCCCTGCTCGACAGCCCCGAGCAACGAGTCCTGCTGCGCCTTGTTGAATCGATGGATTTCATCGATGAACAGCACCGGAGGCGCCGAGTCGAAAAATCGGCTCGACTTCGCCTTCTCCAACACCTCGCGCACCTCCTTCACCCCCGCATTGATTGCACTGAGTGTAAAAAACTTACGTTCCAGCGACCGGGCCATAATCTGCGCCAGCGTCGTCTTGCCCACTCCCGGAGGCCCCCACAGAATAAAGGAGGAAAGGTTCCGCGACGCCACCAGTTTGCGCAACACCCCCTCCGGCCCGACCAGATGGGTCTGACCGATATACTGCTCCAACGTCGTGGGACGCATCCGTTCCGCTAATGGTATGCTGCTCGTCATGATATACAAAGATACTTCGGTTTCTCAAATTATTATAACTTTGGTGCGCAATAGCACCACTCCGTATGATCAAAATAGGATTGATTTCCGACACGCACGGAACGTTCGACGATAAAATCAGGCATTTTCTCGATCCGGTGAGCGAGATTTGGCACGCCGGCGACATCGGTTCGCTGGAGCTGGCCGACGAGATAGCCGCTTTCCGCCCCCTGAAAGCCGTCTACGGCAATATCGATGACCACCGCGTGCGGACCGTCTATCCGAAATTCCAGCACATCGTGTGCGAGAATCTGAGCGTCGTGATGACCCATATCGGCGGCTATCCGGGCCGTTACGAGCCCGAAGCCCGGATGTGGATCGAGCGGATCCACCCCGACCTCTTCATCAGCGGCCACTCGCACATACTCAAAGTCATAAACGACAAAAAGTACCATCTATTGCATATGAATCCGGGGGCGGCCGGATATGGTTATCAGGGAGTTCGCACCGCTCTGCGTTTCATGGTCGACGGCGACCGGGTGACCGAAGTGGAGGTCGGCGAGTTCTGACGATGAGACGATTTTTCCTATTATTAGTCGGTTTATTATTCAGCTCGATTTCAGTCGCTTTCTCCTTTTCATCAGAACCAACGCTTTCGGCGGCGAAATTGAAAATCGAACAGCAGAACATCCTGAAAAAACTCGGCAAGCGCCCCTCCCTGTTCGACCCGTGGCGCAGCGAATCGGTACGGAGCGTCGTGCTGGAGCGGGTGAAATTGAGTCCTGATAAAAAGCGGCTGGAGCTCTATTGCAATGTGGGGCTGGCACAGATCGCCATCCGACAGGAGTTGCTCGGACAATGGGCCGACGCCGTACGGGAAACTTTAGGAGCAGGGTATCAGAACTGCGACGTGCGTTTCTTCGCCTATAAAATTCCTGCCGAACGATTCATTCCCAATGCTTTCCGTCCGAAAGAGGGGCGCGATCCGAAACGGGCGAGCACGCCGATCCACATTCGCCCGCTGACCCGTCGTGCCGATCGCTCGGGGTATAGCCTCGGATTGGGCGGACGGCACATCGCCTTGTGGGGAGGCCACGGAAAATACTATCAGGAAGAGGAGGATTCCGCCTGGCTCTGGCAGCGCGCTCCGCTATTCACCACCATCGAAGACCTCAATACACAGGAGTTCGCCTCGCGTTATCTGGCTCCGATGCTGGAGCGGGCAGGCGCAGTCGTGGTGATGGCCCGCGAACGCGATCCGCAACCTGCAGAGATCATCCTCGACAACGATGATCCGACACAGGAGGGCCGGGAAATCGACACGGTCGGCAAGTGGGAAAAAACGAATTTCGGATTTGCCGTTTCAGACACCTTAGATCACCAAAATCCATTTCGTCAAGGCACCGTATCAAAGGCCGATATCTCAGCTCAATTCAAGCCACACTTAACCTATCGTATCGCTTTAGATCGGCCGGGGAATTACGGAGTCTATGTCAGCTGGAAAGCCCTCCCCACCAACCTGACGAACGCCCGTTACACGGTCTTTCACGCCGGCGGGCAGGCCGAATTCGAAGTCAATCAGCGAATCGGCGGCTCGACGTGGGTTTGGCTGGGACGATTCGACCTCGACAGCGCCTCGAAAATCGTACTGAGCGCACCGGAAAAGGCGACTACGGGGACACTGACCGCCGACGCCGTGAAGATCGGCGGCGGACTGGGCAACATTCGACGCGGCGGAACGACCAGCGGCGTAGCACGCTATGCTGAAGCGGCCCGCTACTGGATGCAATACAGCGGCGTACCGGACTCGATCTATGCACAGGAGACCTTATCCCTTGAAAACGAAGAGGGTAAACAGCTCGACTACATCGATAACTTCAAGGGAAACGGCGACTGGTGCAACTACATCCGCTACCAGAAAAACATCCCGCTGGATGCGGCGATCGGCCTGCACACGGACGCCGGCATCTGCGACTCGATCATCGGCACCCTCTCTATCCATTATACGAACCGGACGAAGGCGCAATACCGAAACGGAAAGAGCAAACTGGCGGCGCGCGACCTGGCCGACCTGGTACAGACCCAAATCGTGAGCGATCTGCGGACACGGCATGAGCCGCATTGGACGCGTCGCGCGATCTACGACAAAAGTTACGCTGAGATTTCGCGGCCGGATATACCGGCCACGCTGATCGAGATGTTCTCGCACCAGAATGCCGCCGACATGGCACTGGCGATGGATCCGACCTTCCGGTTCGACATGGCACGAGCGATCTACAAAGGGCTGTTGCGCTTTCTGGCCGACCGTTACGGTCGGAGGTATGTCGTCCAGCCGCTGCCGCCCTCGTCGCTCTATACTGAATGGGCGGACGGCGACTCCGTGCGGATCGGATGGAGCCCCACCGTCGACCCGCTCGAAACGACAGCCGTTCCGAATCGGTACCGAGTCTATCGGCGCATCGGCAGCGACGGGGCATTCGATGAGGGTTTCGAAACACGTACGGCCCGGGTCGAGTTGCCGATACCGCGGGACGGACGCGTTTACAGCTTCCGGATTACGGCCATCAACGAAGGGGGCGAGAGTTTTCCGAGCGAGATCGTGTCGGTGGGCCTGAGCCCGACGGAGCAGGGCAGGGCACTGGTGGTGAACGGCTTTACCCGGCTCAGTCCGCCGGGATTACGCCGAGACAACAAGTCGGGCAAATTGTTGGGATTCGATTTGGAGTCCGACCCGGGCGTTCCCTATCGGAACGACCTCTCGATCGTGGGGCCGCAGGTCGATTTCGACCCCTTCTCGCCTTTCGAAGAGAACGACCGACCCGGCTGGGGCGGCTCTTCCGAAACGTGGTATCCGCACGGAGCAGGCGGCAACTCCTTCGACTATCCGGCTGTGCACGGCGAAGCCTTGCTGGCTGCCGGTTACTCGTTCACGAGTTGTTCCCGAAAGGCTTTCGCCCGTCGGCAAATCCGACCTTCCGACTACCGATTGGTCGATTTGATTCTGGGTGCACAGCGGAGCTACCCGAAACGTTATCGAATTTTCGACAAGCTGTTATACAATAAGTTGCAGCAGATAGCTAAAGATTCGATTCCGCTTTTGATCTCCGGCAGTTACCTCGGCTGCGATCCGGGCGTTTCAGCCGAGATGCGGAAAGGCTTGGGCTACGGCCTTGCCGAAACGATTTCCAATCCGATCCCCAGACGGGCGGATCGTTACTTTACTCCGACCTTCGACCGGTTGCAGCCGACGGAGAAGGGTCATTCGATCGCTTCGGAAGATTGGCCGACGAGCGGCGTGCGGAACGGGAAAACCATCCTGCTCGGCTTTCCGGTCGAATACTTGGAAAAGAACGCTTTACAAAGTTTATTTCAACACATAATCACCACGCCATGAGACTGGGACATGCCGCATTGTGGTGCGCCGATCTGGAGGCCATGCGCATCTTTTACGAAACCTATTTCAACGGGCGCAGCGGCCCGAAATACGTGAATCCGGCCAAGGGTTTCGAGTCCTATTTCATCCGCTTCGACGGCGATGCGGCACTCGAAATCATGCGGAGCACGCAAGTCGGCGAACGAGCCGCAACACCGCTTCTCGGCTGGTGCCATATCTCCTTTACCGTAGGCTCCGAGGAGGCGGTACACGCCTTAACCGAACGTTTAAGAAAGGACGGTTATCGGATTCTTTCCGAACCCCGTAGAACCGGCGACGGATTCTACGAAAGCTCGGTGGCAGACCCGGAAGGAAATCCGGTCGAAATCTGCGCTTGAACCGAACGAAAAAAAAGCTACTTTTACAGTCGCTTAGCTGAACGATAAAAACACATGGGGGTCAAACATAAAATCCGCCTGGGCTTCACGGCCATCGGCATTCTGCTGTTTCTGTCCGGCATCATCTCGTCGCTCGAACTGGTGCGCTTCAACCGCACGACGCACAACCTGCTGGAGCGGAGCCAGAACTGTATCGAACGGTCGAAAGAGATGCTCGACGCCGTACAGGAACAAAACACGGCACTTCTGCTTCGGATCACCAACCGCAAACTGGGGGTCGTTTACGACTCCATGCTGGTCAAAAGCAACCGGGACTTCGAACAGGCCTTGCAAAGCGCGGGAGCCGATTTCCGCGACCCGTCGCAGCTGGAGAGCATCCGGACGGCGGCGCGCTACTACAACAGCATCGTCGCTCAGGCCAGCGATACGACCGACATCACCTGGTTTACGGACGTCTACAAAACCTCGTACTACAACCTGACCCACGCCATCAAAGAGTTTATCGTGCAAATCCAGCAGCGCACGATCGACTACACGGCACAACTGGAACGGAACGCCTATCGGGCTTCGATGGTCGGGATCATTGCCCTGGGCGGCGGGATTCTGCTGCTGCTCGTCTTCTATTTCATGCTGAACAGCTACTTTCTCGACCCGGTGCTTCGGATCACGCGCGCACTGAAAGGATACGTCGATTCGCGCCTGCCGTTCGCCGTGAACGTCGCCACGCAGGATGAGATCAACACCCTGCGGGAGAACATCGCCGCTCTGGTTTCGGCCCACAAAAAGATGAAACAAGACGGAGAACGATGAAATTCGGAGTCGTCATACGCTATGTCGGACTGGTGCTGCTGTTCAACGCCGCATTCATGCTGATCTCGGCCCTGATCTCGCTGTTCAACGGCCTCGACACGGGATTCTATCCCCTGCTGGTCAGCTTCCTCATCACCTCGATCATCGGTTCGTTCCCCCTGATCTTCGTACCGAACGACAACAACCTTTCGAATAAAGAGAGTTACGTGATCGTGACGATGGCGTGGGTGATGTCTTGCCTGCTGGGCATGCTGCCTTATCTGATCTGGGGCGGCGAATTTTCCCCGACCAACGCCTGGTTCGAAAGCACATCGGGATTCACCACCACCGGAGCGACCATTTTGAGCGACGTCGAGGCGTTGCCCAAAGGCCTTTTGTTCTGGCGTGCCTCGACCCACTGGGTCGGCGGCGTGGGCGTCGTTCTTTTCGCCCTGGTGATTCTGCCCTCGATGGGGCGGATGAAGATGAGCCTGACGAGCGCCGAGATGTCGATGATGGCCAAAGACAACTTCCGGTACACCACGAAAAAGATCCTGAAAATCATCGTCTTCATCTACGTCGGACTGACCCTGTGCGAAACCGCGGCCTTGATGCTCGTCGGCATGGAGCCGTTCGACGCCGTGACCAACTCCTTCTCCACGGTCGCCACCGGCGGATTCTGTATCCGGAATCAGAGCATCATGTACTATCACAGTGTGGTGATCGAAATAATCGTCATGTTCTTCATGGTCGTCTCCGGGATACACATGGGGCTGGTCTATGCCACGATATGCGGCAAACGCAACAACATTTTCCGGTCGGAAGTCACGCGATTCTATATCCTCTCGATCGTCATCTGCACCGCCATCGTGGCGGCCGGACTGCTGATGAATCACAACTATCCGACCTTCGGCGAGGCGATCCGATACGGAACCTTTCAGGTCGTTTCGCACATCACGACGACCGGATTCGCTTCGGCCAGCGATGCCTTGTGGCCTCCGCTGGCCGTTATTACCATCATCTACTGCATGATCCAGTGTTCGATGGCCGGATCGACCTCCGGAGGGATCAAAGCCGACCGGGTGCTGCTGATGTTCAAAGCGATCCGCGCACGGATGCTGAAACTGCAACATCCGAACGCCGTGATCCGCATCAAACAGAACGGCGTCACGCAGGACGACGGCATGATCAACGCCGCCATCCTGCTGGTCGTCATCTACCTGTTGAGTGCGTTGGGAGGCACCGTGCTGCTTACGGCGATGAACCTCGACCTGCTGACCAGCTTCACCGCCGTGATCTCCAGCCTGAGCAACGTCGGGCCCGGATTCGGCAAAATCAGCAACCTCGACAACTTCGGCGCATTGCCCGCGGCGGCCAAATGGCTTCTGACGGGACTGATGCTCTTCGGGCGTCTGGAATTTTTCGGATTCATCCATATTTTCATGCTTCGCAGTTGGAAATGACCGGAATAATATCTATTTTGCGTTTGCAACCGATGATAAAAAAGATTTCATACCGTATCGTATGTTTCGGCTGGTGTTGGCTGGCGGGAACGGGGATGGCGTGTGCCCAGGAGGTGCGGATGGCGGGATTGGCGGAGAATGCGGAATATACCCGCTTGCTGCGGGAGCAGGAGATGTTGAAGGCTTGCGAGGATTCTACCCTATCGTTGATCGAGCAGAATCGGCGGCTCTTTGAAGAGGGGAGCGATCGGGAGCGGGTCGGGGGAGAGATCGTGCGACTGGAGAGCGAACTCTTCGACGTACGGAGCAAGATCGGCAAGGTGGCGGCCCGGGTGGCGGCGATGGAGCAGACCTACCTGATCGAACACATGGATAACGAGGGAGAGGCGGAGACGAGTGTTGTCACGGGCGAACGGACATTGTTCGACAACCCGTTTTTCGTTGAAAACCTGAGTCGGAACGACCGGACACTCTTCGGATTGAGCCCGCGAATCGAACCGGAAGTCATGAAAATCAACCGGTTGGTTTTGAGCCTGTACGACCAGCTCTTGACCGTGAAACGGCAGTACGAGGCAGCGAGCGACGAGGAGACGATCGACAGTTTGTGGAGGCGTTCCGGCGAGCTCAAAGAACAGATCGAACAGGTCGATGCCTTGATGGAGCGGCTTTGGCTGGTGATTTACGACCGGAAACGGGACAACTATCCGGTATTGGTCGATCAGATAGGCACTCTCGACCGGTTACAGCTCGAACAGCTCGACCGAGAGAGCCGACAGGTGCGGCGAGCCGAGGGGTGGGCCGGCGAGCAGTTGGCGCCTCTGGTGGCGACCTACCCGTTGCAAAAGCAACTGATGCTCGATTACGAAATTGCGATGGCAGAGGCTTTAGAGTTGACTGCGGCGCGGGACTCGTTAGCGACGGAGCGGGGAAAATACTCCGCCGAGAAGCTGGCGGAAGAGATGACCTACCGGGACATTCGCTTCGAACCGCGGAGTTTGGTCGTCTACGCACCGATCACCAAGGCCGGGGAGGGAGAAAGTCGGAATTATACGACCGTCGCGGATATTCCGACGCTGCATGTGCCGAAGACGGGGATTTACTACACGGTGCAAATCGCCAACTACGCCACCGCGCCGAAAAGCATCGACGTTTTCAAAGGCATGACACCGGTCATGTCGCAAAAGGCGACCAACGGACAATGGCGTTATATGGCAGGCGGTTTCGACACCTATGCGGCGGCCAGTGCAGCTGCGGCACAGATGGTTCGAGGGGGATTCCGGGCTACGGTCGTGGCTTATGCCGACGGAAAAATCACGACACCGGCGAAAGCCAAGGCGCTCGAAGCGACAAAGAGCACTGCCGGCGGTGGAGAGGATAATAATAGTACGGCTTCTGCCGCGGCGGGACGACAGGGGAGATTCCATATCGAAATTATTCCGGCCGAACAACGCCTCTCGACCGCAATTCGTGAGATCGTCAAGGCGCGGGCGACCGGAACGACCATTGTGCGGAGTACGGTCGGGAATGACGTGGCCTACACCATCGGAGCATTCGCCACGCGGAAAGAGGCGGAAGCACTGATCGGCGCGTTGGGCGATCAACCGAATATCAAAATGAAAATCGTGACCTTATGACACTCTGGATCACCCTTCTGATTCTGCTCGGCCTATTGCTGTTCGTCGCGGAATTGGTTCTCCTGCCGGGCATCACGCTGGCGGCAGTGGGAGCATTCGTCTGCCTGGTGAGCGCTGCGACATGGGCTTTCGCGGGGGGAGGAGTGGTGACCGGATTCATCGTTATCGGAATTATTGTCCTCTGTTTGAGCATATTGACCTTGCTGTTTTTACGGCCGAAGACATGGAATCGGGTTGCGCTGAAAACCAACATCGAATCGCAAGTCCAACCGGTCGAGATCGAAAAACAGGTGGAAGTGGGCGTACAGGGCTATACATTGACCCGTTTGGCGCCGATGGGAAAAGTACAGATCGGCGACACGATTTTCGAAGCGAAATCGTTGGACAGTTACGTCGATCCGCGGCGCGAAGTGATCGTAATCGGATACGACAACGCCAGCCTCGTCGTCCGACCGCTTTGACCTCCCGCCACACATGTGTGAAATAATTTAACAACCATATGGAAATTTCAACAACCGCCATTGTCATCGCCGCAGTTTCGATTATCCTGCTGTGGCTGATTCTTTACTTCATTCCTGTCGGACTTTGGTTCTCCGCCTTGGTTTCCGGCGTACGAATCAGCCTGTTGCAACTGGTTCTGATGCGTTGGCGCAAGGTGCCGCCAGCTACGATCGTATCCGCCATGATCGAAGGGACGAAAGCCGGCCTCCATCTCAATCCGAACGAACTGGAGGCGCATTATCTGGCGGGCGGGCATGTGGCCAATGTCGTTCATGCGCTGGTTTCGGCACAAAAGGCCAATATTACACTCGATTTCAAGATGGCTACGGCTATCGATCTGGCGGGACGGGACGTATTCGAAGCGGTGCAAATGTCCGTGAATCCGAAAGTGATCAACACCCCTCCGGTGACGGCGGTAGCTAAGGACGGAATTCAGCTGATTGCCAAAGCGCGGGTGACCGTGCGGGCCAACATCAAACAGTTGGTCGGCGGAGCAGGCGAAGAGACCGTGCTGGCGCGGGTAGGAGAGGGGATCGTCTCCTCGATCGGATCATCCGATTCGCACAAGAGCGTGATGGAGAATCCCGATTTTATTTCGCGAGTCGTATTGGAAAAGGGGCTCGACGCCGGGACGGCATTTGAAATCCTCTCCATCGACATTGCAGATATCGACGTGGGGCGGAATATCGGAGCCGTGCTTCAGATGGATCAGGCCAACGCCGACAAAAACATCGCACAGGCACGGGCGGAAGAGAAACGAGCGATGGCCGTGGCATTGGAACAAGAGATGAAGGCGAAGGCACAGGAAGCTCGTGCGAAAGTGATCGAAGCCGAAGCAGGCATTCCGATGGCCATCGCCGAAGCATTCCGGAATGGAAACCTGGGGATTATGGACTATTATAAGCTCCGTAATATTCAGGCAGATACCTCAATGCGGGAGAGCATCGGCAAGCCGGGCGATGTGAGCAAGTAATAATTTTCGTTCGGCACGACGATTTTGATTTGGAAATAAGGAGTGAAAGCACTACTTTTGTCCTGCTTTCAGCGCCTTTCCGGAGAGATGGGTGAGTGGCTGAAACCAGCAGTTTGCTAAACTGCCGTACGGAGTAATCTGTACCGGGGGTTCGAATCCCCCTCTCTCCGCGGAACCTCAAAGACAAAATGAGGTCAAGCAATAACAAATCCTGTAAGATCAAGGTCTTACAGGATTTTTCTTTTACGATATGAATAGAATTATCATCATAGGCAACGGATTTGACAAGGCACATGGTCTTGCTACCGGATATAGAGATTTTATAGACAACTATTGGATCAACGTTTCCGGTCATATATTCAACGGTTACAAACGTGAGATTGCAACAAAATGGGGAGTAATCAATGATCCATCATCTTACGAAGACGAATTTGTATTATTCGAGGTGTTCCGAGACAAACTGCATAAAACGCCGGAGCCATCATACCCTCAATCAGATTCAACCCCATACGATGAGGTTCGAGAGCTGGTTGCCATATTCAATGATAGTACTAATATGAAGTATGACGGTTCGGTTCGCCTCACTTTCAAAAATAAATTCTTCGAACATATTTCCGGTCGTTGTTCTCTCAATACCTGGGTGGACATCGAGAACGAATATTATGGAAAATTGAAAGAGTTACTTGCGGAAGACGACACAGTTATTCGGAGTGAAAAGGTGCGGGCATTGAACCGAGAGTTCGATGCCGTAAAAAAGCACCTTGAAATCTATTTGACAGAGGTAGTCCAAAAAACGCAAACCAAACAATTTCCGTCTATTCAAGAGGCATTCAACAGTATAATTGATCCGATAGAAGTTGCTGTCGGAAAACAAAAAATGTTTGTCGATTCCATATCGAGCAATATTACTACTTTTGATAAAGTTGGTGCAATTCAATTAGATAAAAAAGAAGATCTAAATTATCTTTTTTTTCATTCACAGGACGAAGAGCGTAATTACTATGTCAAGAAGCATTTATCCGACAAGCATTTTCAAGAAATTCATTGCACACCTTCCAATACCTTAATCTTAAATTTCAATTACACCCAAACTGCAAAACAATTATATGCAAGAGATACCGATGAGATAATTGACATTCATGGAGCACTTAACAATGAACGTACCCCGATCATTTTCGGCTATGGCGACGAGTTGGACGATGATTACAAACGAATCGAGAAGTTACAAGACAATGACTTTCTCGAAAATATCAAGTCTGTACGCTACCATGAAACAGGCAATTACCGTCAGTTGTTGGGTTTTATTGAATCCGAGACGTATCAAGTAATTACTATGGGACATTCGTGCGGCAACTCCGATCGCACGCTGCTCAATACCTTATTCGAGCATCGCAATTGCATCTCCGTAAAAGTCTATTATCATCAGCGAGAGGATGGCACAGATGATTACAGCCAGTTGATTCGAAATCTTTCGCGCAATTTCAACGATAAACCTGCCATGCGAGACAAAGTCGTCAATAAAGAGTATTGTTTGCCTCTCGTTCCCATACCAAGAAAACATACAGAAGAATCGCTTTAAAAAATAAGTTATATCTGCAAAACAAGGAGTAGGAAATTCTTGCCCCTGTTTAATTCTACATCGTTATTGTTCCAACCCTCCGTAGAGGATGGACTCATAGAATCATTCCATTTGTCAAGTCTTTTGGGCACTAAAACGGCGGTTCGCTGTCGAACCCGCCGCCCGCCGAGGCAAACGGATCGATCGGCCCCGCACCTCCCGCAGCTCCTTCCAAAGTGGCCACACGTCCCCCCGCATCGAAATCCGATTCGAAACCGCTCGACGCAATCGTACTGTAACCATCCATTCCGCCGCCCACGATACCGCCGAAACCCGTATCGTCCCAGTCCACGAACTTCGCCTGCTCCTTCCGGAAACGCAGTTTAATCGTATCCACCGCCCCGTTCCGGTGCTTGGCCACGATAATCTCCGCCAACCCCTGCGTCGGCTGCCCGTCCTCGTCCATCGTCATCCCATAATACTCCGGCCGGTGGATAAACGCCACGATATCCGCATCCTGCTCGATCGCCCCCGACTCGCGCAAGTCCGAAAGCTGAGGACGCTTCGTCCCGCCCCGTGCTTCGACATTCCGGCTCAGCTGCGACAACGCCAGAATCGGCACATCCAACTCCTTGGCAATCGCCTTGAGCGTCCGCGAAATCGTCGCCACCTCCTGCTCCCGGTTTCCCCGGTTATCCGTCGTCCCCACCGTCATCAGCTGCAAGTAGTCGATAATCACCAGCTCGATATTATGCTGCGCCTTGAGCCGCCGCACCTTCGAACGGAACTCGTAAATCGAAAGAGCAGGGGTGTCGTCGATAAACATCTGCGCCGCTGCCAGCGGTTTGATCGACGTTTCGAGGTGTTTCCACTCGTCCGGTGAGAGTCGGCCGTTCTTGATATTCTCCGACGTGAGCCCCGACTCGCCGATAATCAGACGTGTCATCAGCTGCACCGAACTCATTTCCAACGAAAAGACCGCCACCGCCTTTTGGTAGTCGATCGAGATGTTGCGCGCCATGGTCAGCACGAAAGCCGTCTTCCCCATCGCCGGCCGCGCCGCGATAATCACCAAGTCCGACGGCTGCCACCCCAGCGTCAGTCGGTCGAGATCGGTGAATCCGCTCGGAATCCCGCTCAGGCCGTCCGGTTTCTGAGCCGCCTCCTCGATTTTCTGGATCGCCTTGCTCACGATATCGCGCGCACTCTGCACATCGCGCCGGATATTGCCCTCCGCAATCACGAAGATGGCCTGCTCCGCCTGATTGATCAGCTCATCGACGTCGATCGAGTCGTCGAACGACTGTTTCTGAATCTCCGTAGAAGCCGAAATCAGCTGCCGCTGGACATACTTCTGCGCCACGATCTTGGCGTGAAACTCCAGGTGCGCCGCCGACCCCACCTTCTGACTCAACTCTGCCAGGTAGGCCGGCCCGCCCACCATCGCCAGCTGCCCCTTTTTCTGAAGCTGCTGCCCGACGGTGTAGAGGTCGATCGGCTCGATCCGCGCCGAGAGGTCAAGAATCGCCTGATAGATAATCTGATGAGCCTCGCGGTAGAACGACTCGGGCACCAGAATCTCCTGAATCCCGAGAATCGCATGCTTTTCGAGCATCAGCGCCCCGAGCACCGCCTCTTCCAGCTCCACCGCCTGCGGCGGCGTCACCCCCATCTGCTGGCTCACCGCCGTGATCGACTCCGAGGTCTGACGCCGCGAAGCTATCTGCCGGGCTTCCGCCGCGGCCTTTTTGTTGTATTCTGCCATGGTCTTTCGTTTCGTTTCTTAACGCCCCCTTCTTGCCGAACCGCCGCCGGCCGTTTGTACCAGAAAAAATGGGCCTTCTGCCGCTCCTTCTCCTCCCGCGTGCGGGCCACGTAGAGTCGTTCTCCCGTATACGGATTCATCCCCGTATAGAACATCACCGAACTCAGGGTCATCGGCGTCGGCGTCAGATCCTGCACCTGTTCCAAGCGAAAATTCAGCCGTTTGGTGATCTCCGCCAGCTCCCGCATATCGCCCTCCGTACACCCCGGATGGCTCGAAATAAAGTAAGGTATCAACTGGTACGGCAGCCCCTCGCGCTCGCAAATCCCGCGGAACCGCTCGTTCAACTGCTCGAAAAGCGAGAACGACGGCTTCCGCATCAGCCCCAACACTTTGTCCGAGGTATGTTCCGGCGCCACCTTCAACCGCCCGCTCGTGTGGTACTTCACCACCTCGTCCAGGTACGGCGACCCGTCGAACAGGTCGTACCGAATCCCGCTCCCGATATAGGCGTGCTTCACCCCCTTTACGCCGCGAATCTTCCGGTAGAGCTCCAGCAACGGCCGGTGGTCGTTATCCAGGTTCGGACAGACTTTCGGAAAGATGCACGAAGGCCTCGTACACCGCCCGCACAACTCCTTGTTCCGCCCTCCCATCCGATACATATTGGCCGACGGCCCGCCGATATCCGACAAGTTGCCCCGGAAATCGGCCATCTGCGTAATGCGTTCCACCTCCCGCAGAATCGACCTCTCGCTCCGCGAAGAGACGAATTTTCCCTGATGCGCCGATATGGTGCAAAAGCTGCACCCACCGAAACATCCCCGGTGCAGATTGACCGAGTGTTTGATCATCTCATACGCCGCAATCGCCCCCTTCCCCTGATATCGCGGATGGGGCAGCCGCGTGTAAGGCAGGTCGAAACTGTGATCCATCTCGGCCTCCGTCAGGTAAGGGTAGGGCGGATTGACCACCACATACTTATCCCCTGTTTTTTCGGCCAACACCGAAGCCTCCACACGGTTCGATTCGGTTTCGATCTTCGTAAAGTTCTCGCCGAATTTTTCCGGGCTTTTCACGCAATCCTCATACGAATGTAGTTGCAAAGCCCCCTCCGGCACCGAATCCGATAAATAGGCCACCTGCGGCAAACGCGCCAATCGTTTGAGGTTGAATCCGTTGTGCATCCGCCGCGCCAGTTCGACCATCACCCGGTCGCCCATTCCGTAGGTCAACAGATCCGCCCCGCTCTCCACCAGAAACGACGGTCGGAGCCGATCTTCCCAATAATCGTAATGGGTCAGCCGCCTGAGCGACGCCTCGATCCCTCCGATAACGACCGGCACCCCCGGATAGAGCTCCTTCAATATCCGCGTGTAGACCAAAGTCGGGTAGTCCGGCCTTTGCCCCGCCCGACCGCCCGGCGTGTAAGCATCGTCCGACCGCCTACGCCGCGTAGCCGTGTAGTGGTTCACCATCGAGTCCATCGCTCCGGCCGTCACGCCGAAAAACAAGCGCGGCTTGCCCAACTTCCGGAAATCCCGCAAATCGTCCCGCCAGTTCGGCTGCGGCACGATCGCCACCCGATAGCCCTCGGCCTCCAACAGCCGCCCGATCACCGCCGCACCGAACGCCGGATGGTCGACATACGCATCCCCGGTGAAAAGAATGACATCCAATTCTTCCCACCCGCGCGCAGCCACCTCCTTAGCCGAAGTGGGCAAAAATGCGTTCGGTGAAACCATCAATAACAAATTAGACGGTATAGAGCCCGTTTTTTTGGAAAGCGTAATCAGCCTCGATCCGTTCCGGCGCATCGGCCTCCAGCAATAGCAACAGCTCACGAGAAAACTCCAAATATCCCGTCCCGTTCGCCGTCACGATCCCTCCGTCGGCCACCGCCTGCCGCTCCACAAACCCCGCCTCGTTGGTATACCGCTCTCCGCCCCACAACTTCAACTGTTCCACCGTATTCCCCGTATGCAGCACTCCGTTCAGAAATCCATGAGCCGCCAAAAACGAAGCCCCATTACAGATCCCCCCTACAATCTTCCCCCGCTCCCGCGCACGCTGCGCCAACTCCGCCACCCGTTCCGCCTCGGCCGACTGCCAGCCGGTGCCGCCGATCAACACCAGCGCAGCGTACTCCTCCGGCAGCGTTGCGAAATCGTAATCCGGCAACGTCCGGAAACCGCCGATCGAACCCACCGCCTCGCGCGTCGGCCCCACCACACGCGGTACATACCGCCCGCCGCTCCGCAATCCGGCAGCCAAAAAAGCGCTCTCCCAATCGGCATATTCATTCAATAAGACCAGCAAAACCTCTTTCATGCTATTTCCATTTTTACTTTTCGTTCGGTAACAACAACGACGAATCCCCGTAACTCAGGAAACGGAATCCGTGATCCAAAGCGTATGCGTAAATCTCGCGCCAACGCTCTCCGACCAAAGCCGAAATCAGGAGCAACAGCGTACTCTGCGGCTGGTGGAAGTTGGTGATCAGGCCCCGCATCGTCCGCCACCGGTAGCCCGGCACGATCATAATCTCCGTCGCCCCCTGCAACTGCGTCAAACCCCGCTTCTGCATCCACCCGGCCAATGCCGCCAAAGGTGCAGAAGCATTCGCCGCAGTAGCCCCGTTCTCGTAAGCCTCCCACTGGCCGACCACCCGCTCCGGCTCCGCATCTCCCCGGAGCAAAACTCGCTCGCCCAACACCGCCAGCGACTCCAGCGTCCGCACCGACGTCGTCCCCACCGCTACGATCCCCGCTCCGCCAACCGCCGCCGCCAGCCGTTCGAGCGTTTCTATATCAACCTGAAAAACCTCCGTGTGCATATGATGCTCCCGCGCATCCGCCGCCTTGACCGGCAGAAACGTCCCCGCCCCGACATGCAACGTCACCCGCTCCGTCCGAAATCCCCGCTCCGGCAACGACTCGATGATCTCCGGCGTGAAATGCAGCCCTGCCGTCGGCGCCGCCACCGACCCTTCCCACCGCGAATAGACTGTCTGATAACGCACCGTGTCGATCTCCTCGCTCTCGCGACACAAGTAGGGCGGTATCGGAGTCCGTCCCAGCAGCTCCAGCAGCTGACCGAACGTATGTTCCGAACTCCAACTAAAGCGAATAATATCCCCTCCCGACAAGTCGGGCATACGTTCCGCCGACAAAATTCCCCCGCCGTATTTGATCGCCAAAGGCCCCTCTTTCCACTTTTTGGAGTTGCCCACGATACAGTGCCACGCACAAGAGCCCCTCACCGCAAACGCCCGTTCGTAATCCGCCGGTTCGGCCGGTTCCAGACAGAAAATTTCGATCCGCGCCCCCGTCGCTTTATGGAACAGAAGCCGAGCCCGAATCACCCGGGTATCGTTGAACACGACCGTCGCCCCGGCCGGCAGAAAATCGGCGACCTGCCGAAAAACGCTTTCGCCGACCGCCCCCCCGCGGTAGAGCAAAAGTTTGGAATCCGCCCGCTCCGCCAGCGGAAAACGGGCGATCCGTTCGTCCGGCAGCGGATAATCGAATTCCGAAATGGCTATTGCCTTCTCCATCAAAACCGTTAATTTTGCACAAATTTAGCGATAAACTATGATTAAAGCAGGCAGCCGGGTAAAATTCGTATCGGACACGGGCGTGGGCATCGTGCGTTCCATACAGGGAAACATGGCCTACGTCGAAGTGGAAGACGGATTCGAGATTCCGGCCTTGATCAGCGATATCGTGGAGGTGGAGATCGAAGCCGAAAATGCGGCGATTGTCAAAATCGGCCCGTCCGACCCCAAACCGTTATCCTCCTCGGCCCATGCCGCGCATACGGGCGAAACGCCGAACCGCAAACAACGGGCGACGGTGCGGGGGTTGAATAATTACGGTCGGGTTTCGCTGGCGGACGATTACGAAGACGACGAGCCGATTGACCTGTCGAAATTCCGGAAGTCGTTCACCGCGTCCGTAGCGGAAACCGAGGTCGATGCCACGCCGGCAGCGCCGGAAAAGGCACCGTGGGAGGTGACGGATTATCTCGTGAAACTGCTCTTCGTTCCGGTGGCGGATACGGATAAACCGGCCGAAAATGCGGACCTGGAGGCGTGGTTGGTGAACGACAGCAGCTACACGCTCTTCTACAACATCGCAAGGCGGGAACAACGGGGCGGAGGGGTTTTCGTGCGGACGATCGCCAGCGGAACGTTGGCAGCGGATTCCAAACAGCAAATCAAGCTCTACCGGCGGGCGGAGCTGGCCGAGATTTCGACCTTGCACATCAGTCTGTTGCCGTACAAACCGACGGCATTCGTGCCGCAGGCTGTGGAGGCATTCGACCTGGAGCTGCACCCGCTGAAATTCGTGCGGGCGGCTTCGTTCGTCGAAAACGATTACTTCGAGGCGGCGGCCTTGGAGTTCGTGCTAGCGTCGTCCAATGAGGCGACCGATACGGCGGCTCCGGTTATTCCGACGCGGGTGCCGAAACCGAAGGAGAATACCGTTCCGCACAAGCCTTCGACGAAAGACGAGGAGGTGGTAGACTTGCACGCCGAAGCGATTCTCGACTCGACGGACGGAATGGCTCCGGGCGAGATACTGAAGGCTCAGTTGGCGCGTTTTACGGTGGCTCTCGACGGCGCTGTCAAAGCAGGCCGACAAAAAAGGATCGTCTTTATCCATGGGGTAGGAAAGGGGAAATTGCGGTACGAGATCGAAAAAGAGCTCAAACGCAACTATCCGAAGTTGCGGTATCAGGATGCTTCGTTTGCGGAGTACGGATACGGAGCGATTATGGTTTTCTTGAAATAACTTTCTTAACCTATGGACGGTACTGTTCTCTTTGTTCACAAAGAGAATCAGAAAAACTTCAGACGGATGCTTGCGCATCCTCCAGCTGCCGGAGACCCAAATCTCGGTTAGTTCGTTGGGCTGTGGTTTTCCGGCGCAGCGCGCTAAATAATTGTTGGGCATAATACCCTAAGCGCGCTCGCCGAAAACCCAGCCCAACAGACTCGCAAAACGTGAGGACTGCGGAGCCTAAGGAGTAGCGTAGCTATCATGAAAGTCTTTTGGGTACCTTTTCTTCAGAAAAGGTACGGTTCCAGCAAGGGCAAAGAATTGTTTAATTTCAATTAAATAGAAGCAAGGGGGCTCTGCCGCTGCTTCCGACGCTTTCGGGTGAATCGGGAGGGGAGGAAAGTCCGGGCAACACAGGGCACCGCACTGGTGAAACTGCCAGACGGGCGCGAGCTCGTGCAGATCGTAACAGAAAACGACCGCCGCTATCCGTAAAGGACAGCGGTAAGGGTGAAAAGGCGGGGTAAGAGCCCACCGGTGCCGACGGCGACGCCGGCAGCCGTACGAACTGCGGGTTGCAAGACCATGTACACCGACGCCGAGACGCATCGCGCGTTTCCGAAGGGCTGCCCGTCCGAGTCGGGGGGTAGGTTGCTGACGATCCGGCGGGAGACCGCCGGGCTGGATAAATGGCAGAGGCTTTTCAGAGCGGGTAAGCACACTCGCGCAGTGCCGCCGCGAAAAGTACAGAACCCGGCTTATACCCCTTGCTTTTTTATTTTTTACTATCTTTATGGCATAACAAAACCACTTGCCGATGAGATAAACCTCTCTTTGTAAGACATACATAAAAGCGTTTAGCTTACTTTTTGCTATCCAAAATCGCCAATTTTAGAAGCAACCAAAAGTAAAGCGGTAACGCTCACGTGGCGACACGTGGGCTTTACTTATTTGGTTGCACGGTGTTTGGCGATACCTGGATAGCAAATAAGATTCAAGGCCCACGCTTTTTGTTTGTATACGTTCCTTTTTACTCACCAAAACAAACAAAAAAGCCATGAGAAAAATTCTGGTACTGTTGAGTTTGGGCCTCGTCGCCCTGAACGGCTGTAAAAAAGACTCGACCCCGTCGTTGGTCGAAAACACCGTTTTGCCGCCTGCCACCGAAACATTCGCGCCGGGAGCAGCGGTAACTATCAAAGGATCGGGCTTCACCGCTGCGGACGAAATTTGGTTCCGCGCTCAGACCAAAGCCACGGACGACATTCAGGCTACGGTCACCAAACAGACTGCCACCGAAATTACCTTTATCGTCCCGCAGGGACTTCCGGCGGGCGAACAGACCGTTCTGCTCAAGCGCGACGACCGGGAGATGCCCCTCGGAAAAATTACCGTAGCCGAACCCTCCGCCGCCGCCAAACTCTACGGTATCGGCTCGTCCGATGACGGTAACACCACTGTGTTTTGGGAAATCGACAAAACAACGGGAAAACTGACCGAAATCATATCCATCCCCGGCAATCAATATGCACAGTGGGAGTCTTTGGTCGCAGATCCAACCAGTGGTCTGATATATTGCAATAAGAGCTTCGAAGATCCCGAGAACGACTTTGCAGAACAATCGGAACTGTACCGAATAGACCCCGACAAGAAAACCATAGAAAAAGTCGGATTACTGACCGACCAGGAAGACACCCATTACTCGCTGTGCCTGATCGACGGTCAATTGCACGCACTGATCGATCAAAAAACCAATGAGGAAGAACATCACGAAATCTTGTTTTCATTGGTTTCCATCGATCCGAATACAGCGGCACAGACCAGTGTAGCCGACTTCGGTTCGTTGCAGGAAGCCTTGGGATTATCGAACTTGATCAACATCGACACGGAAAGAGACCTTCATCCCTTAGTATACGATCCGATTTCGAAAAGCCTGATCGTTCCGATCTGGATCGAAGAAGAAGACAATGACGTCATTCAATTGACCCAACTGAACATCGCAGATAAAAAAATTATCCCCGGTGAAAAAAGCCTCGAATACTTCATTCCGTTCCTGATGGACAATGAGGTTTATGGAGCATTCTATACGGAGAACCGTCAAAGCATCGATTTTCGTGCGATCAACACCGAATCATTAACCATAGGAAGTTCAATCGGACAAGCAACACTCTCCGGCAACGATCAATTCGGTGATGAAGACGCCTGACATTACGACGCAGAAACGGGAATAGGGTATTGTATCGTTTGGAAAGCGTTCACCACGAACGAACACAGCGCACTCGGCACTTATCACTTCAACTCCAAAGAGTTCAAGGAAGCAGCAGAATATTCAGAGGAGATAGAGTTGTGGTGGTTGTGTAATTGATCGAATCATGGCTTTATAACGAGTCCGACGACCTGACTGCCAGAAAAACAAGCGGCTCGCCTTTTCTCTTACACGTAGAAAAGACGAGCCGCTGCTTTTGCAGAAACCCATTCAGAACCGCGACAGCATCGGATAGTCCAGCGAAAAGTGCAGCCCCACACTCTCCTTGAGCTGCTGCGCCTGCTTGATGATCAGATAAGCCACCGCAATCATGTTCCGCAACTCGCACAACGTCTTCGACAACGTCGAACGCCGGTAGAGGTGCTCCGTCTCCTCGTAAATGATCTGCAAGCGGTGCATCGCCCGCTCCAACCGGATGTTCGACCGCACGATCCCCACATAGTTCGACATAATCTGCTGCACCTCCTTGAGACTCTGCGTGATGAGCACCATCTCCTCCGGATGCGACGTCCCTTTGTAGTCCCAGTCCGGCAGCCCCTCCTGCAACGTCAAGCCGTCGAGTACCGCCAGCGAATGGCGCGCCGCCTGTTCGGCATAGACCACCGCCTCAATCAGCGAGTTGGAGGCCAGCCGATTCGCTCCGTGCAGCCCCGTCGAAGCCGTCTCGCCGATCGCATAGAGCCGCTTAATGGATGTCTCGCCGTTCATATCCACCTTCACCCCTCCGCAACAGTAGTGCGCCGCCGGCACCACCGGGATGAAATCCCGCGTGATATCGATCCCGATCGACAGACACTTCTTGTTGATATTCGGAAAGTGATCCCGCGTCAGTTCCGGATCCTTGTGCGTCACATCCAGGTAGACGAACTCCTCCCCCCTGGTCTTGAGCTCATGGTCGATGCTCCGAGCCACCACGTCCCGCGGCGCCAGCGACCCCATCGGATGGTATTTCTGCATGAACTCCTCGCCGTCCTGCGTCCGCAGAATCGCCCCGAAGCCGCGAATCGCCTCCGAAATCAAGAACGACGGCCGCTCGCCCGGATTGTAGAGCGAAGTAGGGTGGAACTGGATGAACTCCATGTTCTCGATAATCCCTTTGGCCCGGTGCACCAGCGCGATGCCGTCGCCCGTCGCCCCGGCCGGATTGGTCGTCGTGTGGTAGACGTTCCCCGTCCCGCCCGTGGCCAGTACCGTAACCTTGGCCCGCACCGTGAAAACCTCCTGCGTATCGAGTTTCAGTACGTAGGCCCCGTAACACTCCGTCCCAGGAATCGACCGCTTGACCAGCTTCCCCAAGTGATGCTGCGTCAAAAGGTCGACCGCGAAATGCTGCTCCAGAATCTCGATATTCGGATGCTCCCGCACCCGGTCGATCAGGCGATTTTCAACCTCGGCCCCCGTATAATCCTTGTGGTGCAGGATCCGATGCTGCCGATGTCCCCCCTCGCGCGCCAGCTCGTACCGCGCCGGATCATCCGCCCTACGGTCGAAATCGACCCCCCAGTCTATCAACTGTTCGATCTGCCGCGGGGCATTCCGCACCACCAGCTCCACCACCTCCCGATTATTCTTGTGCGAACCGCAAACCATCGTGTCTTCGATATGCTGTTCGAAATCGTCCGGCTCATAGGTCACGCTGGCAATCCCCCCCTGCGCATGATAGGTATTGGTATCGTCCAGCCGGCTTTTGGTCACGAGCAGCACCCGCCCGCGGTCGGCCACCTTCAAGGCATAGCTCAGCCCGGCCACGCCGGAACCGATCACCAAAAAATCGCACTCTCTGTTCATTATATAACTAAGGTAAATCTTTCGTTTAGGAACGGGTAAAGTTACGCATTATCGGCGGAAATATCTGCCTATATTTGCAGCGTGTTTGACCGGCTGCGACGAATTTTAATTCCCGATTCCCCGAAAACTTATTAATTTTGTGACTGCAATTCGGAAATCATGAATCGAAACTCGGAACCCATCCGCCAAAGCGCCACCATTGTCCGCGTCGATGAGACGGAGGTCGAGGTCGAAGTGTGCCGCCCGGAGGCGTGTGCGGCGTGCAAGGCCCGGAGCGTGTGCAGCGAGGGGGGATCGGCGGAAGGCGGCGGACGACGGATGACCCTCGCGAACGACGGACAGGGATATACGGTCGGAGAACGGGTGACGTTGGTGATGCGGCGTTCGGCGGGATTCAAGGCGGTCATAATCGCCTATTTCATTCCGGTCTGCCTGATCGTGGCCGCCCTGCTGGTCTTCCAGCAGACCGAGGTGCGGGAGACGGTCGCCGGATTGGTCACACTCGGAATCGTCGGAATTTATTACCTGGTTGTCAGACTCTTTCGAACGAAACTGAAAGGAGAGATGACCATTGAAATCGAAAAAGAAATCGAACGATAATTAGACATGGATGGAACGTTGATTTACACCTGGACCGTCGTTATTCTGGTAGGTCTGGGTCTGGTAGCGGCCGTGGTGCTCTACTTCGTGGCGCAGAAATTCAAAGTGTACGAAGACCCGCGGATCGACCAGGTCGAAGCGATGCTGCCGGGGGCCAATTGCGGCGGATGCGGATTTCCCGGTTGCCGCGGGATGGCCGAAGCGCTGGTCAAAAACGACGATATTGCGTCGCTCTACTGTCCGGTAGGCGGGGCGAGTACGATGCAGGCCATCGCGGAATTTCTCGGCAAAGCGGTCGCGGAAAAGGAACCGATGGTCGCCGTGGTGCGATGCGGCGGGACATTCTGCAACCGGGCCCGGATCAATACGTTCGACGGGGCGCGGTCGTGTGCGGTCGAGGCTTCGCTGTATGGCGGAGAGACGGGCTGTACTTTCGGCTGTCTCGGGAACGGCGACTGCACGCGCGTTTGCAACTTCGACGCCATCCACATGAACCCGGAAACGGGGCTGCCGGAGGTCGACGAGGAGAAGTGTACGGCCTGCGGAGCATGCGTGAAGGCTTGCCCGAAGCACATCATCGAGCTGCGCAAGAAGGGGCTGAAGGGGAGACGCGTTTATGTCAATTGCGTCAATCAGGACAAAGGAGCGGTTACGCGGAAGGCTTGCGCCGTGGGGTGTATCGGCTGCGGCAAGTGCGTGAAAACCTGCCCGTTCGAAGCGATTACCTTGGAAAATAATTTAGCTTATATCGATTCGGCCAAATGTCGGCTGTGTCGGAAATGCGTGGCCGTTTGTCCGACGGGAGCGATTGTGGAAGTCGGCTTCCCGGCGCGCAAACCGGAAACGGACACAGCGGCGGCTGCGACAACTCAGGAAACCAAAACGGCTGCGGAAGGAGGCGAACAACATGCTTAAGACTTTCAGACTGGGTGGCGTTCACCCGCACGACTATAAAATCAGCCGCGACGCGGCGATTCGGGTATTCGACGTGCCGGCGTCGGTGACGATCCCGCTCGGGCAGCATATCGGCGCGCCGGCCACGGCGACGGTGCAGAAGGGGGATAAAGTACGCGTGGGAGATGTGATCGGAACGGCGACAGGATTCGTGTCGGCCAATATCCACTCTTCCGTATCGGGAACGGTGACGAGTGTGGATACGGTTCCGGACGGAGCCAATTTGCGGAAGCTTTCCGTTACGATTGCGGTGGAAGGAGACGAATGGAATCCGGAGATCGACCGGACGGATACTTTAATAAAGGAGTGTACGCTGGAGCCGAAAGAGATTATCGCACGGATTGCTGCGGCGGGGATCGTAGGGCTGGGGGGCGCTACGTTTCCGACCCAGGTCAAACTGTCGGTGCCGCCGGGGAAGGTGGCTGAGGCGCTTATTATCAATGGGGTAGAGTGCGAACCGTACCTGACGGCGGACTACCGGTTGATGATGGAGCGGGGCGAAGAACTTCTGGTGGGGTGCGAAATTCTGATGCGGGCGTTGGGGGTAGAGGAGTGCTATATCGGGATCGAAAACAATAAGCCGGAGGCGATCAAGCACCTGAACGATATACTTGCCGGCGGATCGTATCATAAAGGGATTCGCGTGGTTCCGCTGAAGATGCGCTATCCGCAGGGGGGCGAGAAGCAGTTGATCGCGGCTATTATGAAGCGGGAAGTGCCGAGCGGCGCGCTGCCGATCGATGTCGGAGCAGTGGTGCAGAATGTGGGGACGACTTATGCGGTGTATCAGGCGGTACAGAAACGGCGTCCGATTGTAGACCGGGTGGTTACCGTTACGGGGAAATCGCTGGCCCATCCGTCGAACTTGCTGGTGCGGATCGGGACACCGATCTCCTCGCTCATCGAAGCGTGCGGCGGGATGCCTGAGGATACGGGCAAGGTGATCAACGGGGGGCCGATGATGGGACGCGCCATGGCCAATATCGAAGCGCCGGTTACCAAAGGGACTTCGGGCGTGCTGCTGATGGACGAAAAATCTTCGGTGCGCGGCACCGAAATGCCGTGCATCAGCTGCGCCAAGTGCGTGGACGTTTGTCCGATGGGCCTGGAGCCGTACCTGATCTCGAAACTCTCGCGACTCGGACGGTATGACCGGCTCGAACGGGAACGCACGGCGGATTGCATCGAATGCGGCTGTTGTTCGTTCACCTGTCCGTCGAATTTGCCCCTTCTGGACTACATCCGTCTGGGAAAAGCGGAAACCATGAAACTCATTCGTGCCCGACAGGCGCAGGCCAAATAAAGAATTTTCATCCTCATGAGTAATAGAATCGTAGCTCCTTCGCCCCATCTTCACGGGGACTTTTCCACCCCGCGGATCATGCGGGACGTGGTGATCGCTTTGGTGCCGGCATTCGCATTTTCGGTATTCGTCTACGGCTGGTCGGCCCTTTTCGTCACCGGAATCGCCATCTGTTCCTGTATGCTGTTTGAATGGCTGATCGACCGCTTCATGCTGGGCCGTTCGTCCACGTTGGGCGACTGGTCTGCGGTGGTGACCGGTACCTTGCTGGCTTTCAACCTGCCGGCCACGATCTCGCCGTGGCTCATTATGCTCGGCGCGCTGGTAGCGATCGGCATCGGTAAGATGTCGTTCGGCGGCCTCGGTCGGAACCTGTTCAATCCGGCTTTGGTGGGACGGGTATTCCTCCTCATTTCGTTTCCGGTGCAGATGACCCTGTTTCCGGATACGCCGGGAGTCGATGCCATTACAGGGGCTACGCCGCTAGCCTTCGTCAAGGAGGCTTTGAAGACGGGGACAGCGGTGACCGAAATCATGCCGAATATCGACCTCGGAGGAATGCTCCTCGGGTTTAAGGACGGATCGATGGGGGAGATCGGAGCCGTGGCACTGCTGCTGGGCGGGATTTATCTCCTGATCCGGCGGGTGATTACCTGGCGCATTCCGGTGTTCGTATTAGGCAGTATGCTGGTATTCGCAGCTATTCTGTGGCTGGTTGACCCGACCAAATATATCAACCCGCTGTTCCATGTTTTTGCAGGCGGGGCGATGCTGGGGGCGATCTTTATGGCCACCGACTACGTCACCTCGCCGATGACGAAAGGCGGACAGACCATTTTTGCCATAGGTATTGGCGTGATTACCATCCTGATCCGCGTATGGGGGGCTTATCCAGAAGGGATTTCGTTCGCCATCCTGATTATGAACGCCACCGTTCCGCTCATCAATATGTACGCGAAACCCAGTCGTTTCGGCGGCAGCAACGCTAAAAAGAAGTAGAGCCATGCAAAGTTCACTCAAGAATATGGTGATCGTGCTGGGTACCATTACGTTGGTGGCCAGCGCCGCAGTCGGAGGCATCTACCTCCTGACCAAAGAGCCGATCGAAGCGGCACAGCAAAAGAAAGTCAATGACGCGATCGCACAAGTGCTGCCCGAGTTCGACAACCGACCGGCAGACAACGTTGTCGAAGTGGAAGTCGATGGAAAAATCGTGAAAATCTATCCGGCATCCAAGGATGAGAATGCAGTAGGGTATGCCGTCGAAACCTTCTCGAAAAAGGGATTCGGCGGATTGATGACCTTGATGGTCGGCTTTCTTCCGGACGGGACGATTAAGGATATCTCGGTCATCTCGCACGCCGAGACGCCTGGATTGGGAGATAAGATTCAGAAATCCAAATCGAACTTCGCCGTCCAGTTTGAGGGAAAAAATCCGGAATCGTTTCGGCTCGCCGTGCGGAAGGACGGGGGAGATGTGGACGCCATCACGGCATCGACCATTTCGTCGAAAGCCTTTACTGATGCGGTGGAACGGGCATATCTCGTTTTGCAGGGATATTTGCAGGGCGATTCCGCGGAAGAGGCGGTAGAAGCCGTTTCGGGAGCGACGGCAACACACAACTATACGAACGACGAGCACAAACAGGAAGAGGGGAGGTAAGAGAAAGCCATGAACAAATTGCAACTGATTACCAAAGGGTTAATTAAAGAGAATCCGACATTCGTCCTGCTGTTGGGGATGTGCCCCACGTTGGGAACGACCACCTCGGCCATTAACGGGATGAGTATGGGACTCGCGACGATGTTCGTGCTCATTATGTCGAACATCGTGGTATCGCTGGTGAAAAACGTGATTCCGGCGAAGGTGCGGATACCGAGTTTCATCGTCATCATCGCTTCGTTCGTGACCGTCGTACAGCTTGTCATGCAGGCTTATGTACCCGATTTGTACAACACCTTGGGGGTATTTATTCCGCTGATCGTGGTGAACTGCATTATTCTGGGGCGGGCCGAAGCCTTCGCCTCGAAACACGGGCCTTTCGCCTCGATGCTCGACGGGCTGGGAATCGGTTTGGGCTTCACCTGCTCGCTGACCTTGCTGGGGATTGTGCGCGAGATGTTGGGCGCAGGTTCGGTGTTCGGAGCCAAATTCCTGCCGGCGGGGACGGACGGAATCCTGATCTTCGTTCTCGCACCGGGAGCGTTTATCGCGTTGGGATACCTCCTCGTGCTCTTCAACAAATTCACCGCCCGGCTGCGGTAATCGGCGGCTCTCTTATTCTCTTTGATTCGGAAAAACGACTATGGAATATTTCGTAATCATCATCAGCGCGATCTTCGTCAACAACATCGTGCTGGCGCAATTCTTGGGGATCTGCCCGTTCCTGGGCGTCTCGAACAAAGTCTCCACCTCGATGGGGATGGGGATGGCCGTGACCTTCGTCATGACCATCGCATCGTTGGTGGCTTATGTCCTGCAATACGGCGTGCTGGTTCCGCTGGGGATCGAATACATGCAGACCATCGTCTTCATTCTGGTGATCGCCGCGTTGGTGCAGATGGTGGAAATCGTGCTCAAAAAGGTGAGTCCGGCCTTGTATCAGGCGCTGGGGATTTTCCTGCCTTTGATTACGACGAACTGTGCCGTGCTCGGGGTGGCTATTTTGCTGGTACAAAAAGAGTTCAACCTGGCACAGAGCGTGGTTTTCTCGGCGGCGACCGCTTTGGGATTTACACTGGCTTTGGTACTGTTCGCCGGTTTGCGCGAAAAGCTCGAACTGACCGACGTGCCGAAAGCATTCAAAGGGGTGCCGATCGCTTTGATTGTAGCCGGGATTTTGGCCATGGCTTTCATGGGCTTCTCGGGGCTGGTGTAGACACTTTTTTAGCGGGGAGAAGTACTCTCCTCTCGCTTTCGTTTGCCAATCCCTATTCCACCGAGTTGGTTCGCGGAGGAATAGGGATTATTGCATCTTCCCGCCCCGGGCTACCGCGACCGCGGCGAGGGAACGTTGTGGAGCGTCGGCAGCTACGGGTACAGTCAGTCATCATGGACGAACGGCCATAACGGCGTATGGTTAGAATTTCGTCCCACACTGCTTGATCCCAGCTTCACGTTCAGCCGCGCCTACGGTCTTCCGTTGCGTTGCCTCTCGGAATAAACGGGAGTGTTATACACGCAAAAATCAAAAAATACCCTACCTTTATTCCCGTATTCCCGGACACAACCCGCACAAGCGAATCGGCGTACGCATACTTCCGTGTCGGCACCCGATGAGGTCGCCCAACGAAACCATTCAATGAATTAGCCCTATGGATCTCTTTTTGATTATTCTCGCCTTTATTATTCTGCTGCTCGGTCTGATCGGATCGATCGTGCCGGCTCTTCCCGGCGTACCGCTGGCCTATCTGAGCCTCTGGATCGGACGGTGGAGCGGCTATACGCCTTTCAGCGACAACTTCATGCTCATTATGACCGGCGTCTGTCTGGTCGTTTTCTTGGCGGACTACTTTTTACCTCCGCTGATCCTGAAACGCGCCGGAGGCAGCAGTGCCGCGACCTGGGGTTCGATTATCGGGATGATTCTCGGCCTGTTTTTTCTGCCCATCGGGATGCTGTTCGGCATGATACTGGGCGCCTTTCTGGGCGAACTGTGGTACGCGAAAAAATCGGGCGGCGCAGCCTTGAAAGCTGCTGTCGGCACTTTCATCGGTTTTTTGCTCGGTACAGGGCTGAAACTGTTGCTCTGCTTCTACATCCTCTACCGGATGGTGGTCGCTCTCACGGCATAAAGAAATATGAAAGTTGTCTCTCTATCGCCCCAATAAGCCATATAATATGACATTTCGTTCGGTAACAAGAAACCACATTACATGCGCAATAGTAGAAAGTGATTCCATAGTCATCACAGATGCCCAATCGGCACTTGACTTATATAATGACCGCACAATATGAAGTAGAAACAAAGAACATCGTGATAGATAAAAAGTTGATTACGGAAGACTTCTTTGTCCTCAGCAGTGGCATTGCAGGGGAAATCTTGCAGAAATATATAAATTACGGGGGAAGGATTGCAGTATATGGTGATTATTCACACTATACAAGCCAACCGCTGAAGGATTTCATTTATGAGAGCAATAAAGGGAAAGATATTATTTTCATAGACACGAAGGAAGCTGCGGTGAATATGTTAACGAAAGGAAAACAGGGAGTCCTGAAGACAAACGCCTCGAAAGGTAAATAATTATGTATAATCGCCCGATATCCGCCTTCACCGCCTCCTCGTCTGTCGCCAGCAACGCATATTTTCCGACAACCCCAAAGCATATTTTCCCCGCTTCTGCACACCCTTAGCCATCATACTACATAACTCCATACAAAAAAGGCCTCCCGTGAAAAGAGGCCCTTGTCGCGAAAAATTGCGTTCAATCTATTCTGTCATACCAACGAACTACTTCGTCGCCGCCTGCTTCATCGTATCCAGCTGAAGACGGTACTCGTCATTCAGCCCCTTCAGCAAGTCGTCCGTAATGTTCAACGACGGATCGGCCAGCAAAACCGTATTCCCACCCTGCGTACTGATAATCATGCTGTATTTCTTCTCTGCATTGTATTTCCGCACATACTGCATGATCGCCTCGCTGATCCGGTTCATCGTTACCGCCTCTTCTTCCGCCAACTCCTGCATCTTCCGATCCCGATAGTCCATCACCGCCTGCTGTTTCTTCTGTAATCCCGCTTCGATGTCCTGTGCCTGGAACCGCGTAATCAACCCCTTCTGCGCCTTCTCCTGATAGTCGCGCATCTCGCGCTCCAGACTCCGCCCCTTTGCCGTCAGTTCATTCTGCGCCTTTTTGCTCTTTTCGGCCAGAGCGTCCAGCAAATCCTTCGCCAACCCATAGCCGCTCATAACGGAGTCGATCTGTACGTAAACGATCTTTCCGTTATATTCGATCGCGTCCGTCGTCGCAGTCGTTTGCGCAGAATCCGCCGCATTCGCTGCCCCCGTCGTCGAATCCCCCTTATTCGAAGAGGTTCCGCAGCCGACGAAAACCGATCCCAGCGTCAAAGCCGCTGCCAACGATACGATGTTGAGTGTCATTTTATTCATTCCCGTTAAAATATTGAGTTTCCGATTTTATGGTGCAAATATGGTAAAAATATTCCATCTCCCCGCGCGGTTTCCCGAAATCTCCGGGAAAAAGTTATCTTTGTTCCGGGCTCACTCACTCCAACTTTTATGTACGAATACATCAAAGGCCGAATCGCCGAACTGACCCCCACCTATGTCGTCATCGAAGCGGCAGGGATCGGCTACCTGCTCCAAATCTCGTTGCAAACCTACACCGCCATTAGCTCGGTGACCGAAACGACCCTCTACATCCACCACATCCAACGCGAAGACGCCCAGATATTCTTCGGGTTCAGCCAGCAGAAAGAGCGCGAACTCTTCCGCCTGCTGCTCTCCGTATCGGGAGTCGGGGCCAATACCGCCCGGATCATGCTCTCGTCGTACGGGGTGGAGGATATGGTACAGATCATCGCCACGGGTAATGTGGGAGCTTTAAAAAGCGTCAAGGGGATCGGCGCAAAGACCGCCGAACGGGCCATTGTCGACCTGAGAAACAAAGTGCTCAACGTGGCGGCCGTGTCGGATGCCGCGCCGGGCATCTTCGCCGAAGTGACCGAAAACATCGACGAAGCGATATCGGCTCTCACCATTCTCGGCTATCCGAAATCGGCCTGCGAAAAGGTCGTCAAGGCGATCTGCCGCGAAAATCCGTCACTCACTGCCGAAGCCATTATTCGCCAGGCACTTACCCAACTGTAACCGCACAATCGCCTATCGTATCTTGGTAAATCGAGATTAATTCGGTATTTTCGTCGGGGATTTCGGTCGATGGGCCCGAAAAGCTTTTCGCCGCCCCGCCTTTTTAACCACACACCTTGTGTCTTCTATGGACAATATCTATCTGTTTGTCTTGGTGATTCTGATGGCTCTCGCCGTTTCCGACCTTGTAGTGGGAGTTTCGAACGACGCCGTCAATTTCCTAAACTCGGCCTTAGGCTCGAAAGCCGCGCCGCGATACGTCATCCTGCTCGTCGCTTCGGCAGGGATTCTCCTCGGCTCCATTTTCTCCAGCGGTATGATGGAAGTGGCACGCCGGGGAGTTTTCTTTCCCGAAAACTTCTACTTCCACGAGATGATGATGATCTTCCTTGCAGTCATGTTCACCGACGTGATCCTGCTGGATATGTTCAATACTTTCGGGCTTCCTACCTCGACCACCGTATCGCTCGTATTCGAACTGCTGGGCTCTGCCGTGGCTGTAGCACTTGTAAAAATCTGGAATGCAGGGGGAAGCATGGCAGAACTGCCCATCTACATCAACTCCGGAAAGGCATTGGGGATCATATCGGGAATATTGACATCCGTCATCGTCGCATTCATTACCGGTACCGTGGTCATGTACGTGACCCGCGTGATCTTCTCGTTCCATTACCAGAAATCATTTCGCTACATCGGGCCGCTGTGGTGCGGGATCGCACTTACGGCGATCTCATACTTCGCCATCTTCAAAGGGATGAAAGACACCTCGATCATGCCGCACGAACTGATGGCGTGGATGAACGCCCACACGGGATTGATGATGGTCTACTGTTTTATCGGATGGACTATCCTGATGGGCCTGATCCATTACTTATTTAAGATCAACATCCTCAAGCTGACGGTATTGGCGGGAACTTTGTCGTTGGCGCTGGCTTTTGCGGGTAATGACCTGGTGAATTTTATCGGGGTATTCGTGGCGGGTTTCGACTCCTACAACATTGCTTCGAATGCGGCGGCTGCGGGAGTTGATATTTCAACCCTCAAAATGTCGGAACTGGCAGGGGCCGTACCTGCCAATCCGCTGATCCTGTTCATCGGGGGGCTGATTATGGTCATCACCATCTGGCTCTCGAAGAAAGCCCGGTCGGTTTCCGACACCGAAATCAATCTGGCACGGCAGGACGATGGAGTAGAGCGATTCGGCTCTACGTCGCTGTCGCGGGCCTTGGTGCGCGGAGCGGTCAATTTTAACAAAAATTTCGCCAAATACGTGCCGGAACGGGCACAACGGTTCCTCGCGCGGCGATTCGAGCCGATGGCGGTGATCGAAGCAGCGGAGAAAGCACCGTTCGACTTGATCCGGGCCACGGTCAATCTGGCGGTCGCTTCGATCCTGATCGCATCGGCCACTTCGTTGCGGTTGCCGCTTTCGACCACCTACGTTACTTTCATGGTGGCGATGGGTTCTTCGCTGGCCGACCGCGCATGGGGACGCGAAAGCGCCGTGTATCGGATCACGGGGGTATTGACGGTGATCTCGGGCTGGTTCCTGACGGCGGCGGTGGCGTTTACGGTGGCGTTTATCGTCGGGCTAGTGCTGATGTACGGCGGAAATATCTCCATCTACGGGCTGGCGGCGGTCTGCGCTTTCATCCTGTTCCAGAGCAAGGTGCTCTTCTCGCGGCGGCAGAAGAAAGCGGCAGCGCGCGAAGCCATGTACAACGGGGATGACAAGGAATTGAACATTGTGGATGAATCGACGCAGGAGATTTGCAACGCCATGCAGACGATGACCAAGCTCTATCAGGAGACGATCGAGGGGCTGGCGAGCGAAGACCGTCGGAAACTGAAAGATACGATGCGGGCGGCGGAGCAGATGTATCAGGAGGCACACGAGCGGAAGTATCGGTTACTGCCGATCTTGCGCAAGCTGGAGGCCAACAACATCGATACGGCTCACTATTACGTTCAGGTGGCGGACTACGTGAACGAAGTGGCGAAGGCATTGGTGCATATCACGCGGCCGAGCTTCGACCACATCGACAACAACCACGAGGGATTGAGTCCGGCACAGTTGTCCGATCTGCAAGAGATCAACAAACGGGTTTCGGATATTTACGACGAGATTATCCGGATGTTGCAGACCAAAGATTTCAGCCATTTGGACGATGCGTTGCAACACCGGGACGAGTTGTTCGAGATACTGGCCAAGGCGATCAAAAACCAGATTTATCGAGTACGGGACAATGCGTCGAGCTCTCGGAGCAGTATGCTGTATCTCGACATCATCAACGAGACGAAAACGATGGTGCTTCAGTCCAGGAATTTGCTGAAGGCTCAGAAGCATTTCTTAGCGGCGGATGAATAGTCCGGCGCCGATCACGACATACGGGCAAAATTCCGTTTCGAAAATCCGACCCTTTGTCTCTTTCCGAGGCAAAGGGTTATTTTTTCCAACCTATTAGATGCTTCTGGGAGTTAACAAGGATATGGAAAGCAGCGTCGGAACGGGGTAAAACGATCGATAATCAGAGATTCAATATTCTGGAAACTCTCTCTTTCGACTAGGCCTACTTATTACAAGGAGAGATTCATAGATTTACTTCAACAATGAATGATCCGTGCGACATTTTACTCGCGGTTCAGCAACCTGATTTCCCAATATGTGTCCGAATAGGGTAGAGTACTACTAAATTTCCACCGTCAGAAACCCACAAAAACAGTAGGGGTCGGTATTCTCAAGAATACCGACCCCTTATCCATTTTTACCTTAAATCTATTTGATAATCACATCGTTGCCAGCCGCTAC
Source organism: uncultured Rikenella sp. (assembly GCF_910579375.1). Lineage (GTDB taxonomy): Bacteria > Bacteroidota > Bacteroidia > Bacteroidales > Rikenellaceae > Rikenella. The sequence continues at coordinate 10,967 of NZ_CAJTUJ010000003.1, read as the reverse complement.
ATCTTCCCAATCCACCACCTCTGGATCGAATTTAACCGGTGCTTCACCATTCGGATTCAGCGTAATGGTATAGAGATAAGATTTCCCCGGTTTGAGAGTCAAGGTATAAGAACCGGTAAACGTAGGCTGATCCGGAACACCCGTCACAGTCGCATTCACGGTCATCTTATCACCCGTCGCCAGAACATACGATTTCGCGCCCGTCTTATCCGTCAATTTCTCGGTCGGATCCGCCCCCGTAATCTTCCCCGTCTCCAAATCCAATGTCCCGGTCTTATAAAAACCGGTAACTGTCATCTGGGCATTGCTCAAATCCATCGTCGTCCCAGCCTTCGGTTTCAATTTGAACCCGACCTGTGCTCCGGCATGTCTGAATTCCAAGTTCACCCGTGTCGCCCCCGGCACTGCTTTTACCGTCTTCTTCCCCCACAAGATATCCGTTCCATGATTCACCGGTATTCGATGAGCGTCGCTCACGGTCTGAACCTGCGGTGAATAGGCCAAGATATCATACTGAATCCCCGAGGTCAGAATCACGCCACCTGTGCCCCCCGATAGAACAATCTGTCCGCTGGAATTACAAACGAACGGCAGATTTTTCCACTCTGCTGCATTCAAATCCCCCGCACCCGCAGTCTCCGGAGTATTCCGAATATAGACTCCCAAAGAGGTACTGGCCGGCAATTGCCCTCCCGCGCGTGTTTCCACTTGTTTTACCGCCGAGACAGAGGAAGCGGTCTCAGGATCATTGTCGCTGAATGTCACTTCTCCGTTCAAAATCAATTCAGAAGGAACTTTTTGATCCCTTTCCGTATCTTTTTTGGTACAACCGGTCACTGTCAGAAAAAGAGCCGCAAGTACGTAAAACGTTTTCATAATCTCACTCTCGATATTTGAAGATAATGATACCCCCCAAAGGGGGCAGATTTCTATGCGCTTTGGTGTTATTGTCCGAGTTCCAAATCTCCCTCTTCGTCTTCTTCCCACGGAAGCAATGTACTGTCATCCAGATCCAAATCGGTGTCCAAATCGAGTACTTTAATCTTGACCTGATAATGTCTTCCGGCTTCGAACTTCTTCTTATAGACACCCGAGAAGGTAGTTCCGTCGGCCAAAGTCACTTCCGCGTTCAACTGCAAATTTTCTCCCGGCACGAAATAGATTACATCGGTCTTCAGATCAGTATTATTGATCCCGGTCAAAACGATCGTCGGATCAACCGCCCCGAGGGTCATCGCACCGGTGGTCAAATCTACGGTCCCGTCCTTAACAAACCCCGTCACCTTGAATGTCGCTCCCGCCAAGTTCACAGAATTTCCCTCTCCGGTAGTCCCGCCATCCACCAGTTCGAATTCGATCTGCGATACTTTATGTTGAAAGGTCAATGCCGTGCTATGTGTCTTCGCATTGGGTTTCTCACCGGCGCTCTTCGCCCAGATCATATCGTTCCCATGCGCGACTTTTACTCCGTTCGCAGCCACCACCGCCGGATCATGCGGCCCGTAAGCGATCATATCGTATTCCCAACCCGTGGTCAAGATAATCGGAGCGCCGGTATTAATCAACGCCCCCGACGCATCGGACACATGCTTCAAATTGGACACCCCCGCCGTCCCCACATTTTCGCCCGAAGTCCGATTCACCACATATATCCCGGTTTCGAAATTATTCGCCAACGGTTGGGTAGTGGTCGCCTTCTGCGCCTTGGTCACTCCCATTTGCTGGGTTTTTCCGGTCAGCAACAACTGAGATTTTTCTCCCGCCGGAATCTCCAGTTCCTTTTTGGTACAACCGCTCACTCCTACAGCCACGGCGCATATCGCCGTCAGTGCCGAGAACCAAGTGATTTTTTTCATGATCATCTATATTTCCCCCCGATTAATTTTAGTTCGTATCCAACAGTCTCCCCCCGTTTCTCACCCCGCCTATCACCTAATTCCCCGCACCGCTGGTATTTGGCCGGTTATTCACGATCATATCGTCGGTAGTCACCTCGAAATCGGTGATTTGAGCCGTAAATCCGCCTTGAGAAGTAGCCGAAACTTCCACATCGATATCAATCGTTATTTCGATGGCATCCGGATTATCGATAATTTCCGGCCCAATCTCTGCTTCGATTTGCTGCGAGCCGCCATTGTCGAAATTCAAATCCAACCGCACGCTATTCGATCCCTGACTCTCTCCTTCCGAAGGCCGGATTCCGAAGACCAAAGCATTCGCCGAATAGAGCACAGAGCCATCCACCTGCTCCACCTGATGGTTCAAAGGTACCACCGCTTTATATCCCCCCGTACACTCTCCGGAGCACAACCGGATCGAAGAAGCCACTCCAGTCAAAGCCATCTGTAAGCCGGTCACCTTATCCGCATCGCCATTCACAAGAATCTTTACCACCACCCGCTGTACCCGCGGTGCCGGCGCCAATGTGGTCACGACGGTATCTTCTTTCGCAACGGTCAATTCCGCGAACTGTCCGCTATAAAGCCATCCGCCCGCCTCCTTGATCCACTCATCCTCTTCCAAAGCCTTGTTATTCAACGGCAGCGCATAAGCATATGCCTTTTCAAAGCTTTCAATATCGGCAAATTTGATCCCTTCGATCCCTTCGTTAAAAGCCAATACTTTATATTTCCCCGATGCTACCGTCCCCTGATAAGAGCCGTCTTCTCCGGTCTCACCGTGATACAGTTTGCTGCCATCTTCGTTATAGAGGTAGACCGACATTTTCTCCGGCGCCGTCGTTCCTTCGACTTTGTTTTTCCAGTCGAAATTCACAATCACGCGCCCTTCGTCCGGTTTGGTGTACAAATTCCGTCTGACACACGATGTCGTCCCCAAACCGCTCCAAGCAGCCGCCACAGCCATGACAATCACCCCCAGCTTTTTCGATCTTCCGAAATGTAGTATCTTGTTCATGATAAATCTGCGTTTCCCTATTCAAAAATTACTACCGGCCCAAGCCGAAACGGTATACCAATGAAACTTTCGCTCCCGTCAGACCGAAATAGTTGGCCGACTTCGACGATTCATATATATAGGTCGAAACTTCTTTGTGGTAACGGTCGTAATTCGCCCGTACATATCCCCCTCGCAAGCCGAGTTCCATCCCGAAGTGAGGAGTGAAAGGCAGATAGCCCCCTACCGAAATCCCGGCACCGTAGTAGTCCCCGGTCTTACCGCCCGTAAGGCGATCTTTGGACATGTAGTCGAACTGTCCCAAGTGTCCATATACCCCAACGTACAAGCCACGATATTGTCCCGCTTTCCGGGTTGTCCAATAACGTACTTCCGGGCTGATTTCGTTGACAGCGTAGTGCTTCTTGTAGAGGTTCATGTTCCAATCGGTATAAACCCCTTCGACCATCGCCGACCAACGTTTAGCGAAGTAGAATTCGACTTCGGCATTCGCCGCAACTCCCGCCCAGTAAGCCAGGTTAGTCTTCGCCGCCACCAACGGCCGTACCAAAGTCATCGGCTCATGCGCCGTTTTGATTTTGGCCGGTTTTTCCGCTTTCACCGGTTTAACAGGCTTAACCTTTACCGGTTTAACCTCTTCTTTTTCTTTCACTTTTGCGGTTTCGACCTCTTCGACCGGTACCACTTCGATAGCCACTGCTTTCGACGGCTTGACAGGCTTCACCTTCACCGGTTTAACCTCTTCTTTTTCTTTCTCTTTGATCTCTTCTTTGGCCACGACTTCAGCCGGTACGATCGGCGTAACGGCGATCACTTCTTCCTCTACCTTGATCTTCTCTTTTTCTTTCGCTACTACGACCGGTTTCTGTTTAGCCAGTTTTTCCGCTTTCACCGGTTTCGCTTCCACAACCGTTCCTGCTTTCGCCGGCTTCATTTTAATCTTCTTCGCATCCGCCATCCCTGCCACGAAAGCCGAGCTACCTGAAATTTCGAGCTCCATAATCGCCTTCTGTTTGGCATTCGAAGAGCGCAAGAGGGTAGTGCTGATCTCTTCCAACACCACTTTATTGGTCTTGTCGTCGGTTCTGTTCCCCAACTCCAGACCGGCGATATTCGTCGCACCGCCTCTCCCCGCAGGAACGGTCGCCGTAGCAGTCGCTCCTTGTTCTTTGAGGAGTTGCTGTACGAGCGCATCGATCTCCGGATTGCGTCCCTGCTGTGCATAGCTGTTATCCGCTACCACCGCCGGCCGCACAGGCTGCACGTTCGAAACCTTCGGAGTCTCTACCACAACCGCAGGAGCAGGAGCCACCGCAGTCGCCTCTTGTTTCCGTTTCACTTCCAGCTGGGCCAATGAGTCGATAAAGCGCTGCAATTCCGCATCCAGAGCTTTCTTTTCCTCTTTGGTCGGTTCCCACAACGGTTCCGCCGGAGCAACAGGCGTTACAGCAACCGCTTCCGACTGCCGAACCGGTTCCTTCTTATAATCGTCTTTCGGGGTCGATTTATTATTATCGACCGGCAAAATTACTTCCGACTCCCGCTCTGCAACCACCGGTTTCGTCTGAGCAGGCTGCTGCGGTTCCGCCGGACGCGCAACGACCACTTCCTGCCGCGGTTGTTCCTTAGCCGAGAAAGCGTGTTTCGGCACTACTTCAACCGCCACCTGCTGCGGTTCGCGATGAGTGTCCGCCTGAGCCGCCGTTTGCTGCTGCCGCGAAGTCGTTCCGAAGACGTTGCTTCCGCCGAACGGCGACATATATCGACTTTCGTCGCTCCCCATCGTCCCACCGCCGTTGGTCGTACCTTTCTTCGCCAGGCTCGACCCGTTCATATAAACGGTAACGGTCACCTTTTTCAACATCCCGAATACCTGGTCCGGCATCATGACGTTGTTTTTGGCCACGACGTTCCCCGTCACGACCACCGCCTGACGCAGCTGCGAGTTCCGGATCACCGGATCGACATACGCTTTAACCGCAGACACCCGCTGTTCCGCCACATCGACGTTCCCGAGCGGGTTCGTAGCCGTCGAATAAGCGGTAATCACCACCGAGTCGATCCGTGCCGATGCCGAATTGGCCACGTCGCGCACCAATTTATCGAATTTGGCCATCGCTGCGGCATTCTGACCATAATTCACGCTCAGTTCCGAGTTCCCCAAGCCGAATGCAAAATCGACGGACTGTTTCTGCGGCGCCCCCAGCCCCTGTCCCTGCGCAAATGCCCCCCACACACAGCCCCCCAACAAGCCCAACAAAGCCGCCGTTACGATTCGCAACGACCGCTTTCTACCGTTCGAAAAATTTGATTTTCTGCGTTTTGCAAAATCCATATCCGTTCAATTTATGCCCGAATCCTCTGCGAGAGAGGATATTTCACGCGGCTAAATTAATAAATTTTAGTCAGTAATCCACACTTATTGTCAGATTTCACTTTTTTTCGTCGCCGAATCCCGGAGTTCGACGCCTGAAGCCGGCCCGCCCGAATCAGCTCGGACGGCGAAAGCAAGAGCCCTCCGACAATTTTCGTGCAAATCCCGCTCTATGTCAAAAAGGCTCATACGAAAAACGCCTCTTCCATCCACAAGAAGAGGCGTGTTAAAAACGCGCGGTGCGGACGAGACTCGAACTCGCGACCCCCTGCGTGACAGGCAGGTATTCTAACCAGCTGAACTACCGCACCGAATCCGCAATACCCGATTCGGCATTGCGAGGACAAATATAGAGTCTTCTTTTTATTCTACCAAACGTTCGACCGTTTTTTTCGCAAATTCCGCCGGACGGTATGATGCGAACGGAGGCCAAATCTTACTCTTTCTTCTTGATCCTGACGGCATTTCCGGCCGAGGGACGCAAAAAGGTGTAGCCGAACAGATGAATAACACCCAGGATGGCCACAGCAAAGAATGCCAGCCGAAAATCCAATACCGTATAGTGTCCGGGCACGCCGCCGTCGAACTGGTTGGCGAACCGCAGCATCACGGCGCCGACGGCGATCCCCATGCCGGTGGACATCTGTTGCACCGTACTATATAAGGTATTGGCCGATGTCATTTTCCGTTCGGCGATATCGGCAAAGGCGAGGGTGGTCAGCGAACTGAACTGCATCGATCGCACCAGACCGGCACAGAAGAGGGTAACCACGATCATCCAAACGGGCGTTTCGGGGGAAAACAGGGCGGTCAGAAAGGTGAAAAGAGCTACTAAGGCACCGTTTACCAATAAAATATTGCGAAAAGGGAAACGGCGGATCAGCCAGACGGTCGCGGTCTTCATCGACAGGTTGCCGGCCATCGTAGCCAGAAAGAGGAGCCCGGAACGAAAGGGACTCAGCCCGAAACCCTCCTGAAACATCAGCGGCACAAGATAAGGAAAGGCTCCGATCACGATTCGCGATACGGAACCGACCCAAACCGTAATGCTGTAGGTTCGCACCCGCATGACTGAATAGTCGATCAGCGGCGTCTCCACCCGGGCCGCGTGCTTCACGTTCCAGTAAAGCAACAGCAGGCTCAGGCCGACGACCGAACCGGAAAAGGCATACGAGATGCCTGATTTGCTGAACATTTCGACTCCGTACATAAACCCGGCCAGCGCACTCCCGCTCAACACGAACCCGCCCCAATCAAACGGCGGCTTTCGTTTCGCGTCGCGCGGCGTCTCTTCGGGAATGTAGTGCCAGGCCAACAGAATACAGGCGATTCCGATCGGCACGTTCAGGTAAAAAATCCACCTCCACGACCAAAAGGAGGTCAGATAGCCGCCCACCACGGGCCCCATAATCGGAGCGACGAGTGCCGGAATGGTAATATAGTTCATGGCGGTGGGCAAATCCTCTTTGGGCGTGGCTTTGAGCACGGCCAGCCGACCGACGGGCGACATCATGGCTCCGGCCATCCCCTGCATGATGCGATAGGCGACGAACTGCCACAAACTGTGCGAGGTGCCGCAAAGGGTAGAGGAGAGGATGAAAAAGGCGACCGAGGAGCAAAAAACGCGACGGGTTCCGAAGCGTTCGGCGATCCAGCCGCTCACGGGGATAAAAACCGCCAACGCCATCAGATAGGAGGTCACGCCGGTACTGAGCCGGATGACATCCACCCGGAACGTGTCGGCCATGGCCGGAATGGCCGTATTGACCGCGGTGGTGTCGAGAAATTGCATGAAAAACGCAACAGCTACGACCAGCGAGACTCGAATCGTCGTCTGTTTATCCATCGATAATTTGTCCGAAAAGCGCTCCGAAATTACACAATTTATGGTTTACTGCGATTCTTCGTTCAAATCAGGAAAGGGCGGGGCAGTGCCGCCCCGGGCTTCCGCGAGAGAGCCAATGGCGGGCTGAGCTACGTCGGCAACGGCGGGTTCAGCTATTCGTCGTCGGTGAGCGGCAGCAATGGGGTGTACTTGGATTTCTACGTGACGGGGCTCAATCCCAGCTACGCGTACCACCGCGGCTACGGTTTTCAGTTGCGTTGCCTCTCGGAATAAACGGAGACAAACCCCGCCCCGGGCAACCGCCTTTCGAACTCGGGCGATCTGATGGGCGTCGGCTACACCGGGTTCAGCTGGTCTTCCGTTACGGGCGGTGTCTACGGCCTGGACTTGAATTTCTTTTCGCAGCACCTCCTCACCAGCAACTCGGACAGCCGCGGCCACGGTTTTCAGTTGCGTTGCCTCTCGGAATAAACGGAAGCACGGCGTCTTTTAATGGCCGTGTCTACCCTAACTTGAAGCCGAGGCAGGCCTATTGCTTAGGGTAGAGGCGGCCGGTAAAAACACCCTGCGGGCGCGCCCCGGGCCACCGCGGTTACGGTTCAGGCTCGGTGTGGGTGGTCGGTAACGGCGGCTACAGCTGGACTTCCACTGTCAACGATATCTATGGCGTATACTTGTACTTCGACGCGACGGGACTCGGCTCAAACTATCCGGTACACCGGGCCAGCGGTCTTCAGCTGCGTTGCCTCTCGGAATAAACAGGACAGCCTCCAACCTCAGCAAAAATAGCCCCTCCATTTTCCCCAAAAACGCTCCGATTTCGGCACGAAAAATGCTACCTTTATTCCCAAACCCCCAAACATCATGAAAGCACAACCCGACACCACCGATTACTACGGCCCGATCAGCGTGACGCGTATCAGCCATGCGGCGCTTTATATAGGCTATGAGGATGAGCTAATCGCCGTCGATCCATACGGAGAGGGGGCCGATTATACGATGCTTCCGAAAGCCACGACGGTTCTCATCACCCACGATCACTATGACCATTACGACCCCGAGGCGCTACGCGCCATCGCGACCGACCAGACCGTCTTTATCGCACCGCCGAAAGCCGCAGAACGGCTGCGGGCCGACGGATTCACCCAACGGATCATCACACTGGCCAACGGCGATACGACAGACTACAACCGCTCGATCCGCATCCGGGCCCTGCCGGCCTACAACATCGTCCGGGAACGGAGACCCGGCGTACCGTTCCACCCGAAAGGGGAGGGAAACGGTTATCTGCTGACCATCGACGGAAAACGGATTTACATCGCCGGCGACACCGAACTGATTCCGGAAATGCGGGAGTTGAGCTTTATTTTTATCGCTTTTCTCCCCCTGATGCTGCCCTATACGATGAGCGAAGAGGAGTTTATCGAAGCGGCCAAAATCATCGAACCGGAATACCTCTATCCATATCATTATGAGACGGTGGATCGGGAACGGATCCAGAAACAGCTGGCCGTCGTCCGGGTACGATAAGCAGAAAACCGCCATGAACCGCCTCACCGTCATCCTCTGCGCCGGCGCGACACTTGCGCTCTGCGGCAGTTGCGCCGGTTATCGCTCCGGCCTCCGTCGCCATGATCCGAAAACCGCCGAACTGGCCGACCGGGAGAGTCGCAAAAAATACGATGCCTACCTATTCGACAACGGCCCGGATTATGTTTCGGAAGGTCTGTTTCGAATCGTAGGACGCAACGGACGAATCGGATATGCCGACACGACGGGTCGCGTCGTGATCCGACCGCACTACGAAGCCGCCTATCCGTTTCAGGACGGACACGCTACTGTGGCTCGCCAGGCACGCAAGGTCTGGATCGGCGAGCACTTCTATTGGGAGAGCGACCGATGGAAGGAGGTCGATCCCAAAGGCCGAAAAGTCAAAGGGTCGGTCTCTCTTCACCGCAATCAATAACGCCCCTGCCGGATGCGGTCGGCCAAGCGTGCCAGACCGGTCGCATAGGCCTCCCAATCCGTAATGATTTTGGTCGCGACACCCGATTCGACCGCCGCCTTGGCCACGGCCACCGAGACCGTTACAAGCAGGCGTTGATCCAACGGTTTGGGCAGCAGATAGTCCCGTCCGAAAGCCAGCTCCTCTAAATTATAGGCCCGAAGCACCTCATCCGTGACCGGCATTTTCGCCAGCCCGGCGATCGCTTGTGCCGCCGCTACTTTCATCTCCTCGTTGATAGCCGTGGCTCGTACATCCAACGCCCCGCGAAAGATGTACGGAAAACCGAGCACGTTATTGACCTGATTCGGATAGTCGCTCCGCCCGGTGGCGAAAATCAGGTCGGGACGCGACGCTTTGGCCGCTTCATACGGAATTTCCGGATCGGGATTGGCCAATGCAAAGACAATCGGGTCATCGGCCATCGTCCGCACCATCTCAGCTGTCAGCACCCCTGCTTTGGAGACGCCCAAGAAAAGATCGGCGCCGACCAAAGCTTCGGCCAGCGTATTCACCTCGCGCCGGGTCGCAAACTGTGCCTTTTTGGGCGTCAGGTTCATTCGTCGCACGCTGATCACTCCTTTGCTGTCGCACATCACCAGATTTTCGGGCCTAACCCCCAGGTGCAAATAGAGCCGCGCACAAGCTGTCGCAGCAGCTCCCGCGCCGTTCACAACGACCTGAATCCGGTCGATGCGTTTCCCCACGATCTCCAAAGCATTGAGCAGGGCGGCCGAAGTAATGATCGCCGTTCCGTGCTGGTCGTCGTGCATCAGCGGCAGGCCGACCTCTTCTTTGAGCCGTCGTTCGATTTCGAAACACTGGGGCGCTTTGATATCCTCCAGGTTGATCCCCCCGAAGGTCGGCGCAATCGCCTTGACGGTCTCCACGAACCGCTCCACATCCGTGGTGTCGATCTCGATGTCGTATACATTGATTCCGGCCAGCACCTTGAACAACAGTCCTTTCCCCTCCATCACAGGTTTTGCGGCCGCCGGGCCGATATCGCCGAGTCCCAACACAGCCGTGCCATTCGAAATCACAGCCACCAGATTGCCTTTGTTGGTATATTCGTAAATTTTCTCCGGATCGTCGTAAATTTCCATACAGGGCACCGCCACGCCCGGGGTATAAGCCATCGAGAGGTCGTGTTGGGTGGTGTAGGGTTTGGTGGGAACAACGCCCAGTTTTCCTTTGGGTTCGGAGCTATGATAGAGCAGCGCTTCTTTATCTTGCTTTTTCATCGGATGAAAGATATGATATTCAGTGGTAAAGTTAGTCAAAAAACGTCATTCGTTGTCCTCTGCAACGAATGATTCGACTCGATTTCCCCAACGTTCCGCCCCGGGTCTCCTCAGCGATGTCTCGGGCATAGTGATCGTGGGCGGTAATGGGTACAGTTGGTCTTCCGCCACAAACGGCATCTACGGCATCCGACTGGATTTCGACATGACGTGGCTCGGACCGAGTCTCGCGTACCGCCGTGTCTACGGTTTTCAGTTGCGCTGCCTCTCGGAATAAACAGAGCAAGCTGCCCCGGGCGTCCGCAACAGTACTTCGGGCATGCTGGAGCTCGTCGGCAGCGGCAGCGCCAGCTGGTCTGCTTCAATTAGCGACACCAACGGCATAAACTTGGGCTTCGGTGTGACGTGGCTCGTTCTCAACGATGCGAATGCTCGTGGCTTCGGTCTTCCGTTGCGTTGCCTCTCGGAATAAACGGGGGCCGAGCAGCACGTAAAACTGGCTATATATAGCTGAACTTTAGCGGGCCGGAGCCAGCGTGGGCCAAACGAGCACCGCGAAGTGGCGGCCCTACGCCGGGGGTG
>NZ_CAJTUJ010000002.1 GCF_910579375.1 uncultured Rikenella sp. | reverse complement strand
TCTTGTGCGGTGAACCACAAGAAACGCCCGTAGATCCCGCTGACCATGGACGACCAGTTGTAGCCGACATTTCCGACCCCGCCCGGTGTGCCCGAGGCGAGGCTGCGGTAGCCCGGGGCAGTGCCGCTCGGCACTCGAAAGCTAATCGCCTCTACCCCAAACAATCGGCCTGCCTCGTTTCCCATTATAGGGTAGACACAGCCAGTAAAACGCCCTATGGGCGTCCGTTTATTCCGAGAGGCAACGCAACTGGAAACCGAAACCGCGATTGAACGCGTGGCCGGGAGAGAGCGCATTCACACCGAAATACAAGTACATGCCCCCGATGTCGTTGACCCCCGAAGACCAACTGTAACCGCTTTCGCAGACACTATACAGCGCCCCGCCGCCCGTACCGCGATAACCCGAATCGCGGAAGCCCGGGGCGGACTGGGGAGGTGAGATTCCGTCTAAAAATTCCTATATTTGACCCAAGGGAGATTCAGAACAACCGAATATGAACATACGAGGAGCGATTTTCGATCTGGACGGTGTGATCGTCGATACGGCGAAATACCATTATTTCGCCTGGCGGCGGCTGGCCGAGGAGCTGGGCTTCGACTTCATCGAGGCGGATAATGAACGGCTCAAGGGGGTCAGTCGGATGCGGTCGCTCGATATTCTGTTGGAGGTGGGCGGTTTCGGGCCCGATGCTTTCTCCGAGGCCAGGAAAGAGGAGATGGCGGCGAGAAAAAACGGATGGTATGTGGAATATATCTCGCGGATGACACCGCGGGAAATCTTGCCCGGCGTGCTCTCTTTTCTGGAGCAGGTGCGGGCGGACGGAGTGCGGACGGCCTTGGGGTCGGCCAGCAAAAATACAGTCATCATACTCGATCGGCTGAAGATCGGAGCGCTGTTCGATGCGGTGGTGGACGGGACGATGGTGCAGCGGACGAAACCCGATCCGGAGGTCTTTCTGACCTGCGCTTCGATGCTCGGGGGCGGTATTCTGCCGGCGGAGTGCGTCGTATTTGAGGATGCCGAGGCGGGGATCGAGGCGGCGCGTGCGGGAGGGATGCACTGTGTCGGGATCGGCTCGCCGGAAATTTTGCGCGGGGCCGATCGAGTGGTGCCGGGATTTGCGGGGATTTCGTGGGAGGATATTAAAAATCAGATTAATACGTTACGGTAATGGGAGAGCGCAGATTGGAAATTGATCCGTGGCGGATCGTCGAGACAGGGTTCGACGCCGCCGACGGGCGGGCGTGTCGGGCGTCGGAGAGTCTTTTCAGCGTGGGGAACGGGGCGATGGGCGGACGGGCCAATTTCGAGGAGTTTTTCAGCGGAGAGTCCTTGCAGGGGAACTATATCGGCGGGGTGTACTATCCGGATAAGACGCGGGTGGGGTGGTGGAAGAACGGCTATCCGGAGTACTTTGCCAAGGTGCTCAACTCGGCGTTCTGGCCGGGAGTGGATCTATATATAGGTGGCGAGCGGCTGGATTTGGCGGCTCCGGGGGCGGTGGTCGGCGATTTTCGGCGCGAACTGGATATGCGGCGGGGGCTGTTGACGCGGGAGTTTACGGTGGTGCTGCCGAAGAGCGGCGTGCGGGTGGCGGTGGAGGCGAGGAGGCTCGTCTCGATGTCGGAACCGGAGTTGGGGGCGGTATCTTATAAACTGACATTGCTGTCGGGGGATGATGTGGAGGTGGCGGCGACGGTGTTTGTCGAGGGCGATGTGCGGAACGAGGATGCCAACTACGACGAAAAATTCTGGGAACTCTCGTCTTTGGATCGGGACGCTCGTGCGTTGACGATGCGGACGCGGAAGACGGGATTCGAGGTGTGTTGGGGGCAGCGGGTGGCGGTCTCTTGTGCGGATCGGAGGCTGAGCGGCGAAAATTTGTCGGCGGGAGAGCGGGTGGCGGAGCGTTTTGAAGCGGTTTTGTCGGCGGGGCAATCTGTTATCATTGAGAAGTTTGTGGGGGTGGTTTCTTCGCTCAATCATCCGGCGGGGGAACTGGCCGATGTGGCGTGCGGAGTGGCGCAACGGGCTCTTGAACAGGGGTTTGAGGCGGTTTTGATGGCGCACGAGGCGGCTTGGGCGGAACGGTGGGAGGGGTGCGATGTGGTGATCGGCGGCGACGAGCGGGCGCAACAGGGAATCCGGTTTTGCATTTTCCAGCTGCTTCAGACCTATACGGGGCGGGACAGCCGCTTGAACGTGGGGCCGAAAGGGTTTACGGGCGAGAAGTACGGCGGGAGTACCTATTGGGATACGGAGGCGTACTGTCTGCCGTTCTACCTGGCGACGTGCGGCGAGGAGGTGGCGCGACAGCTGCTTCTGTATCGCTACAAACAGCTGCCGCAGGCGATCGAGAATGCCCGCAAGCTGGGATTTTCGGGCGGGGCGGCGCTCTATCCGATGGTGACGATGACGGGCGAGGAGTGTCACAACGAGTGGGAGATCACCTTCGAGGAGATTCACCGGAACGGGGCGATTGCCTATGCGATCTACAATTTCTGTCGCTATACGGGGCGGCAGGACTATCTTTTCGAGGGCGGGGCGGAAGTTTTGATTGGGATTGCGCGGTTCTGGGCCCAGCGGGCTACGTGGTCGGAACCGAAAGGGAGGTTCGTGATTCTGGGGGTGACGGGGCCGAACGAGTATGAGAATAATGTCAACAACAACTGGTATACCAACTACTTGGCGGCGTGGTGCCTGAAATATGCGATTGATGCGGTGGGGTATGTCGCGTCCCGTGATCCGAAACACCGGGCGGCGGCGGTTTCGGCGGTCGAGTTGGCGCGGTGGGCGGAGGTGGCGGAGGGGATGTTTTTGCCGGTATGGCCGGAATCGCCGGTGGATAAGGAGGGGATATTCCTGCAACAGGAGGGCTATATGGACAAGGAGCAGGTGATGGCGGAGGATATTCCTGTGAGCGAACGTCCGATCAACCAGCACTGGTCGTGGGATCGGATTCTGAGGAGCTGTTTCATCAAGCAGGCGGATGTGCTTCAGGGGTTGTATTTCTTTCAGGAGTTTTTCGACAGGGATGTCATTGCGCGGAATTTCGACTTTTACGAGCCGCGGACGGTGCACGAATCGTCACTGTCGCCGTGCGTGCACTCGATCCTGGCTTCGTTGACGGGGCGGGCGGAAAAGGCGTATGAGCTGTACCTCCGGACGGCGCGTTTGGATTTGGACGACTACAACCGCGAGGTGCATGAAGGACTGCACATTACGAGCATGGCGGGGTCGTGGCTCTCGGTGATCGAGGGTTTCGGCGGCGTGAGGATCGGGCTGGACGGAAAGTTGCATATTGCGCCTCGGTTGCCGGAGGGGTGGAGCTCGCTGGCGTTTCGGCTACACTATCGGGGGGCGATTCTCTCGATTCGCGTGGCGGCGGGCGAGGTGGCGGTCTCTTCGGAAAATGGCGGGGAGGCGGAGGTGGTGATCGGTGGGGATTTGTATAAGGTGGGGCATGAACGAATTATTGTAAAAATCGGATAGAATGGGGCAGTTGTTGTATCGTTGTCAGCCGCCGGTATGCAAGCGGCATCCGGAGTGGGCTTCGCGGGCGGTGATTTATGAGTTGAACGTGCGGCAGTTCTCGCCGGAGGGGACTTTTGCGGCGGTGCGGGAACAGCTGCCTCGCTTGCAGGCGCTCGGGGTGGATATTTTGTGGCTGATGCCGATCTACCCGATCGGCGAGGAGCGGAGGAAGGGGACGCTGGGCAGTTACTACTCGATTCGGGATTATTGTGCGGTGAATCCGGAGTTCGGGACGTTCGAGGAGTTCCGGGCGTTGGTGGAGGCCATCCACGAGGCGGGGATGCGGATCATTTTGGACTGGGTGCCGAACCATACGTCGCGGGATGCGGTGTGGGTGACGGAGCATCCGGAGTGGTACAAGCGCGATCCGGAGACGGGGGAGATCGCTACGCCGTATGACTGGACGGACACTGCGCAGCTGGACTACGACTCTCCGGCGATGCGGCGGGGGATGACGGAGGCGATGCTGTTTTGGCTGCGCGAGACGGCGATCGATGGGTTCCGGGTGGATATGGCGATGCTCGAACCGTTGGCGTTTTGGGAGGCGTGTGTGCCTGAGCTGGAGGCGTTTATGGATGCGCAGTCGCGCGGGTTGTTCGTGCTGGCGGAGGCGGAGGGGCCGGAGTTTCACCGGGTGGCGTTCGATGCGACTTATTCGTGGGAGGTGCACCACCTGATGGTGGATATCGCACAGGGCAAGGTGCCGGAACCGGCGTCGGCGTTGCGGGGGAGGCTGCAATACGAGGCGGAGCTGTATTCGCCGGCAGCTTTGCGGATGCGGTTTACGTCGAATCACGACGAAAATTCGTGGAATGGCTCTGAATTTCAACGCTTCGGGGGGGCGGTGCGGATGATGGCGGCGCTGACTTATCTGTTGCCGGGCATGCCGCTTATCTACAACGGGCAGGAGGCGGGATCGGATCGGCAGTTGGCTTTCTTCGACAAGGATTGCATCGATTGGTCGGCTCTCGGAGGCGAGTGGACGGGTTTCTATCAAGAGTTGAATGCTTTGCGGCATTCTCAGGCGGCTTTGCGGGGCGGAATGGAGGGGGGAGATGTGTATGCGATGGATAATTCGTTGTTGAACAGGGTTTTGTCGATCAAACGAAGGGTGGGGGATTCGCTTGTGATGGGGCTCTTCAATCTTTCTGCGGAACACGCGGATTTCGAGGTCTACGATGAAGATTTCAACGGTTCGTTCCGGCAGGTGGGCTCTCCTTCGCTGGCGGAGTTGCGCGGCCATTCGCATTTCTATCTCCCGCCGTGGGGCTTCTTTGTCTATTATCTGTAACCGTTCGATTATCTGTACTTGCCCTTGAGGGTACTGTTCTTTTTAACTTCGCTGCGCTCGTTTTCCTCCTCGCCGCTCGGCAATTTGCAAACTTCGTTTGCATTGCTCTCGCTGGCAGCGTCGGTTGTGAACAAAAAGAACCCAAAAAAACTTCAGAGCGCATCCCTGCGGGATGCGCTGGCCGTGTCTGCCCGGTAGGTTGGGCTGGATTTCTCGGTGTGGCGCGCTATTATGTAGCGAACTACCTTTAAGCGCGCCCACCGGAAAAATCCCAGCCCAACGAAACAAGGCGGAGATAACCCGTGGTCGGCCCAACGGGACGACCTCTGCAAAAGTTCTTTGGGTACCTTTCTTTCAAGAAAGGTACGGTTCTATCCGGGTAGACACGGATAATCGAAGGATTAAAAAAAATAAAAAAGGGGATGTTTGAATCCCCTTTTGGCTTTCATTGTACCACACATTCGGCGATTGCTTGCGCAGGCGCGATCGTGTTTTACTATGAAGAAGTGTAATATGTGCTTACTTGCCATCGGTGAGAAGGTCGTGTTGGCTCTTCCAGACCGGTGAGTTGAAGCGTTACCCGATTAGTTACAAACCTCGTGCCAAAAGAGAAATTTGATAGAAATAAAAAATATCGGAAAGGAATATGAAGTCGGATTGTCAGAAGATATGGATGGGAGATTTTGAGGGGAAAGAGGTAAAAATCGGTCGTTCTTTTGATGCGGTTATGGTGTGTCAGTTTCGAGGGGCTGATTTCAGTCGTGGGGGACGGAGCGAACGATGGCGGAACAAGACGTTCAGTGAATGCGACTTTACGGAGGCGGATTTAACCGGGGTGCATGCGTATGGGTGTCGGTTCGAGTGGTGCGATTTTGTGCGGACGAGATTGGCGGAGTTCGGCATGGGGAGCGGGCGGAAACCATCCGTGTATGAACACTGTCTGTTTCAGGAGGTGAAACTGCGGGAGGTTGGACGGTGTACGTTTATTGATTGTAGGTTTGTCAATTGTGATTTCGAGGGAGTGGATTTCGGGTGGTCGTATTTTAGGGATGTTGTTTTTATGGGAGAGGTTGCGAACTGTGTGTTCGGTGTCGGCGAGGCGACGCGAGGAGGAGAGAGCAATCGTATGGAGGGCGTCTCGTTTGAAGAGGCTGTGTTGCGGGGCGTACGCTTTAGCGGAGGTGTCGGGTTGGATGGAGTCGGGTGGCCGAAGAGGGGCGTGTATGCCTATTTTTCGGATTTCCGGACCCGGTGCGATAGTCTGATCGGGCAGGCGGAGAGCAGATCCGTGGAGGGTGAGGAATTGAAAAGATTTTGGGAAATTTTTGCCAGAGATGAGAGGCAGAGAACGTATTTGATCAATCTGGAGGAGCTGAGCGACTCGTTGGGTTTTCAGGAGCGGACGATTCGGTTGATTTGGGATTGTGCCGATTGGGTGTTGCTCGATGGGGAAAAATTACCGGCGATGGCGGGCGTGGAATAGCGTGTGCCGGTCTGTAAAAAAGACAACAAAATCCTGAATATTTTGTTGTCTCAAAGATATAGACTGATTCGCGTAATAAATGCGGAATCGATCATCGCAACAGAACCCGTTCGATCTCTTCGACCTGTTGCCGGATAATCTTGTCCGTCTCGATCAAGTTCGGAATCGTTTTGCAAGCATGCAAAACCGTGGCATGGTTCTTTCCCCCCAAAGCCAATCCAATCCCGGAGAGCGGAGTCTTCGTATGCCGTTTGCAGAGGTACATGGCAATCTGTCTCGCCTGTGCCACCTCGCGTGTGCGTTGTGCCGACAAAAGTACAGACTTGTCGATTTTCAATGTAGAGCAGGTCAATTCGATAATGGAATCCACCGTAATCTCCCTGGTCTCGATCTTCACGATGTCCCGCATCACATTTTTGGTCAGCTCCAGCGTAATCTGCTTCCCGAGCAAGCGCGAATGCGCTTCCAACGAGGTCAAAGCCCCTTCAATCTCTCGCACATTGGCTTTGATGTTCTGCGCCAAAAAGTGAATCACCTCCTCGCCCACCTCCAGTCCCATCCGTCCGCACTTGTGGCGGATGATTTCGATTTTAGTGGTCGTATCCGGCACGGTAAGCTGTGCCGACAATCCCCATTTGAATCTGGTAATCAGCCGTTCTTCGATATCCGTCAACTCCACCGGCGGCCGATCCGAAGTGAGAATCAGCTGTTTTCCCAGCATCCTGAGGTGGCTGAATATGTTGAAGAAGATATTTTGCGTCCCCGGCTTCCCCGCGAGTTCCTGAATGTCATCGATAATCAGCACGTCGATCATCTGGTAGAACTGGATGAAGTCGTTGAGTTCCCCTCGCCAAGCCGCGGTCTGGAACTGGCTCTGGAACCGGTTTGCGCTGACATAAAGCACCTTGCACTCCTGATCCCGTTCCTTGATGGCCCATCCGATCGCCTGTGCGATATGGGTCTTCCCGAGACCCGACCCCCCGTAGATAAAGAGCGGGTTGAACGAAGTCTTCCCCGGCGCCACGCTAATGGATATTCCCGCCGATCTGGCCAGCCGGTTGCAGTCTCCTTCGATATGGTTTTCGAAGGTCAGTTCCGGATTGAGTTGCGGATCGACCGTCTCGCGCTTGATCCCCGGAATAATAAACGGGTTCTTGATCGTCGAGGTGTCGGTCTGACTATATAAAGATGCGTTGCTACTATTCCCTCCCCCCTGTTGTCCTTTCGGATGGGCGGTGGGAATGGCGTAGTGCAGCCTGGTTTTCACCCCGAACTCTTCGCGGATAATCGGTCGCAGCATCGAGATGTAGTTCTGCTCGATATACCGCACATGGCCCTGATCCGGCACCCGCACACGGAGATTCTCTCCGTCGAAGCTCAACGGAACCATCGGCTTGAACCATTTGACGAACTCATCGTCCGAGGTCTGACGCTTGATCAGACTCAGACAATGTTGCCAAATGGCGTGATACCGCTCTTCTAAAATCTCGCCCGAAGCCATGAGTGATGAGTGAAAAAAACAGGTCTTTCCGAACAGGGGAATTTCCCCTTTCAGCAGTGCAAAAGTGAGTAATAAATCGGAATAAAAAAAACATCCGGGAGTTGTTTTTTTTGAATGTTTGATTATGCCCGTTTCGGCCTTTTCGACAACCGTTTGGTAATAGACGATTTAAGGATTAATAGGTGAATTTATTGTAGATGTAAAAATTTTATTAGTCTGGTAATCATTCTATTGTTTATTTTTTAAATTCTCTTCCTTTTGGTCTTCAGCACATTGGGCAGCGGCGAAAAATGGCGGCCGGGGCGGCGACGGTTCGGGGTGGATTTCGGGGGTGAAAAGGGTTTTCGAACCGGGGGTTGCGGGTTCGGAGAAAAACGCTAAATTTGTAGGGAGCTAAGGGGAGATTTCGAGCGAAAACGAAGAATTTTTAAACCCACGATATTATGGAAAATCAGGTAGACAAAACGGTGATCGAACGGGCACAGCAGTGGCTCGACGGCGGATTCGACGAGGCGACCAAGGCGGAGGTGCGCCGGATGATGGAAAACGACCCGAAGGAGTTGACGGAGTCGTTCTATCGGACGCTGGAGTTCGGAACGGGCGGTTTGCGTGGGATTATGGGGGTGGGGACGAATCGGATGAATGTCTACACGGTGGGGATGGCGACGCAGGGGCTGGCGAACTACCTGAAAAAGTCTTTCCCGGGACAGGAAATCAAGGTGGCGGTGGCGCATGACTGTCGGAACAACAGCGACCTGTTTGCCAAGACCACGGCGGATGTCTTTGCTGCCAATGGCTTTACGGTCTATCTGTTCGACGCGCTGCGGCCGACGCCGGAGCTCAGTTTCGCGATCCGCTATTTGGGGTGTATGAGCGGTGTGGTGGTGACGGCGTCGCACAATCCGAAGGAGTACAACGGGTATAAGGCCTATTGGAACGACGGGGCGCAGGTGATTGCGCCGCATGATAAGAATATTATTGACGAGGTGAATAAAATCTCGGACGTGTCGCAGGTCAAATTCTCGGGAGCGGAGGCGGCCGGGGGGCGTATCGTGATGATCGGCGACGAGGTGGATAAGGCTTATCTGGATATGATCGCGGGGTTGTCGGTGTCGCCGGAGGCGGTGCGGGCCAATAAAGGGATGGGGATTGTCTATACGCCGATTCACGGGACGGGGGTGCGGCTGGTGCCGGAGTCTCTGGCGCGGTACGGGTTCGAAAATGTGATCCATGTGCCGGAACAGGACGTGAATGACGGGAATTTCCCGACCGTGGTGTCGCCCAATCCGGAGGAGCCGTCGGCTCTGAAGCTGGCGCTGGCCAAGGCGGACGAGACGGGGGCCGATCTGGTGATCGCGACCGACCCGGATGCTGACCGGATCGGGATCGCGGTGCGGCAGTCTTCGGAAGACGGGGGCGGGATGCTGTTGCTCAATGGGAACCAGACGGGGACGTTGCTCACCTATTATCTGCTGGAACGGTGGAAGGAGCTGGGGCGGTTGCATCCGAACGGGGGGAAGGAGTTTGTGGTGAAGACGGTGGTGACCACGGAATTGATAGCCCGGATTGCGGCTTCGTTCGGGGTGGAGTGCTATGATGTGCTGACGGGCTTCAAGTTCATTGCGGCGGTGATTCGCGAAAACGAGGGCAAGAAACAGTTTATCGGCGGGGGCGAGGAGAGCTACGGCTACTTGGTGGGAGATTCGGTGCGGGACAAGGATGCGGTGGCGAGTGCGTCGATGGTGGCCGAGTGTGCGGCGTGGGCGAAACATACGGGAAAGGGATCGCTGCTGGATTTGCTGAAGGCGATTTACGTGAAGTACGGTTTCTTCAAGGAGGGGCTGGTGTCGGTGGTGCGCAAGGGGAAGGAGGGGCAGGAGGAGATTCGGCAGATGATGGCGGATTTCAGAGCGACTCCGCCGACTTCGCTGGCGGGTTCCCGGGTGGTCGAGGTGCGTGATTACCAGGGGCAGTATAAAATTGTCAATGGCGTGAGGGAGGCGATGGATCATCTGCCGAAGTCGGACGTGTTGCAGTTCGTGACCGAGGATTCGACGATCGTTTCGGTGCGGCCGAGCGGTACGGAACCGAAGATCAAGTTCTACTTCGGGGTGCGGGAGCCGCTCGCGGATGTGGCGGCTTATGATGCGGTGAATGCGCAGCTGGGCGAGAAGATCGAACGCATCAAACGGGAGTTGAAGCTGGTCTGACACTTTTCCACTCATGACGGAACTGACTTTTTTGGGCACCGGCACCTCGCAGGGGGTGCCGATGATCGGATGCCGCTGCGGGGTTTGTGCCTCGTCGGATCGGCGGGATCGGCGGCTGCGGTCGTCGGTGCTGGTGACGGCGGAGAACGGGGCGCGGATCGTGATCGATACGGGGCCGGACTTCAGGTATCAGATGCTCCGGGCCGGGGTGGCGGGGATCGAGGCGATCCTCTACACGCACGGGCATATGGATCATGTGGGAGGGATGGACGATGTGCGGGGGTTCAACTATGCGATGGGACGGGCGGTGGATGTCTGGTGCGAACCGCGGGTGGAGGAGACGCTGCGGCGGGTGTTCGACTATGCTTTCGCGGAGCCGAAGTATCCGGGGGTGCCGGAGGTGGTTTTGCATTCGATTCGCTCGACGGACGAGGCGTTCGATGTGCACGGGGTGCGGGTGATGCCGGTGCGGGGGATGCACTATCGGTTGCCGGTATTGGGGTATCGGATCGGGAATATCTGTTATCTGACGGACATGAATGCGATCGAACCGGAGGAGATCGAAAAGTTCAGGGGGGTGGATATCTTGGTGGTCAATGCGTTGCGCAGGGAATCGCACCTCTCGCATTTTACGCTCGACGAGGCGTTGGCGGTGATCAAGGCGGCGAAGCCGGGGCAGGCTTATCTGACCCATGTTTCGCATCAGTTGGGGTTTTATGAACAGGTGAGCCGGGAGCTGCCGAAGGGGGTGTTTCTGGCTTATGACGGGCTGACGGTCAGGGCGTGATTTTGTGTGTGGCTTGAGTGCAGCTCCATCCTGTTGGGTAGAGGCTGCCACAGCGAAACGCAGTTTCGCCCGTCCACGGGACGTGGGGCCCGCGCGGGGCTCTACGAGCCGCAACTGCAATGCCTCATTTACCAACCAACTGTCAGGTTCGGCTGTGTGCTCCGGAGGTGGGCCAAAGGCCGAAACCTCCAATGAGGCTGCCAACAAAACGCCCTGGGCTTCCGTGATCCGGGCAATTATGGGCGATTAGGTGCTTTGGCGAGCGTCGGCGGCACCGGGTACAGTTGGTCGTCGGCGGTCAGCGGGACTAACGGGGTGTTCTTGGACTTCCGCCCGCAGTACCTCAGTTCCAGCTACGTGAACGGCCGTGGCCACGGTTTTCAGTTGCGTTGCCTCTCGGAATAAACGGAGAAAATACGATTTTTCAGAAAAACAAAGAGATACATGGATTTCAAAAACAAAGTCGTCGTCGTGACAGGAGCGTCGTCGGGGATCGGAGAGGCTCTGGCCCGGCGGTTCGCAGCTTTGGGAGCGCACGTGGTCGCCGGAGCGCGGACAGTGGACAAACTGGAAGCCGTGGTGAGAGGATTGCCCACGGAAGGGGAGGCGGTGGCGTGCGACGTGACGCGCGAGGAGGATTGCCGACGGTTGATCGATAGAGCCGTGGAACGATTCGGCAGGATCGATGTGCTGGTCAATAATGCCGGTATTTCGATGCGCGCTTTGTTCGACGATGTGGATTTGGACGTGCTGCGCAGGTTGATGGATACCAACTTTTGGGGGGCGGTTTATTGTACGAAATATGCACTGCCTTACATTCAATGCGCTCGGGGGAGTATCGTCGGGATTTCGTCGGTGGCCGGTTTTCACGGGCTGCCGGGACGGACGGGTTATTCGGCGTCGAAATATGCGATGCACGGCTTGTTGGAGACGGTGCGGATCGAGAACCTGAAAAAAGGGGTGCACGTCTTGATCGTGGCTCCGGGTTTTACGGCGTCGAACGTCCGGTTTGCGGCGCTCACGGCGGACGGGTCGCAGCAGGGAGTGTCGCCGCGCGAAGAGGGGAAGATGATGACCGCGGACGAGGCGGCGCGGCGGATCATCAAGGCGATCGGTCGGCGGAAACGGACTCTCCTGATGGATTTCGACGGCAAAGGGACGCGGATTCTGAAATTTTTTGTGCCGGGATTGCTGGACAAGATCTATTACCGGCACATGGCGAAAGAACCGGATTCGCCTTTTAAGTAGTCGAGCATACGATATATAATAGAAGACCGAGAAAATATGTTGAAAGCGGGAGATAAAGCGCCGGATTTCAAAGCGGCGGATCAGAACGGGAATATTGTATCTTTGTCCGGCCTGTTGGCGGAGGGGAAACGGGTTATTCTCTATTTTTACCCGAAGGACAATACGCCGGGGTGTACGGCCGAGGCGTGCTCGCTCCGGGACGGCTATGCCGAACTTTCGAAACGGGGGTTCGTTGTCGTGGGGGTGAGTGCGGACAGTGTGGCCTCGCATCTGAAATTCAGAGAGAAACACCAGCTTCCGTTCACCTTGCTGGCGGATGCCGACCATGCGATTGCGGAGGCATACGGAACGTGGGGCGAGAAACGTTTTATGGGAAGAACGTACATGGGGATGATTCGGACGACTTTTGTGATCGGTACGGACGGAGTGATCGGGCAGGTGTTCGAAAAGGTGGATACCAAACGCCATTTCGAACAGATAGTGGACGGACTGGGGCAATAGTTTGTTGCTCAGCTTTCGGGTAGAGGCTGCCATTAAAACATCCTGTGGGTGCGTTTATTCCGAGAGGCAACGCAACTGAAGACCGTGGCCTCGATAGTAGGCATAGCTGGAAAGAAGATATTGCATGCTGAAACTTAAATGTAGGCTGTATGTATCGTTTGTTTGGGCAGTCCAGCTGTGTCCATTGCTTCCGGTGCTCCAAAGAAGGCCTGTATCTCGGCTGCGGTAGCCCGGGGCGGGGCGGAAGGGAATCTTCTGAACGGAAGGCTTTTGCTTGAAATGATAAATAAATAGCTGATAATTACATAATAAGAACAATGGCAGAAGAAAAAGAAAAAGCAGCAGCGCCGGCAAAGGCGGCAGCTAAGACGGCAGGGAATAAACGACCGGAAATTCCGGCCGAGAAACTCAAGGTGTTGCAGGCGGCGATGGATAAGTTGGAGAAGGATTTCGGCAAAGGGTCGATTATGCGGATGAGCGACCATGTGGTCGAAGATGTGCCCGTGATCTCGTCCGGGTCGATCGGGTTGGACATCGCTTTGGGGATCGGGGGATATCCGCGGGGACGGATCGTGGAAATCTATGGGCCGGAATCGTCGGGGAAGACGACGCTCGCGATCCATGCGATCGCCGAAGCGCAAAAGGCAGGCGGGATTGCCGCATTTATCGATGCGGAACACGCTTTCGACCGTTTTTATGCAGAAAAACTGGGAGTGGACGTCGATAACCTCCTGATTTCGCAGCCGGATAATGGGGAACAGGCGTTGGAGATTGCCGACCACCTGATTCGGTCGAGCGCGATCGATATCGTCGTCATCGACTCGGTGGCGGCGCTGACGCCGAAGTCGGAAATTGAAGGCGATATGGGAGAAGCGAAGGTGGGGTTGCAGGCGCGTTTGATGTCTCAGGCGCTGCGTAAACTGACGGGGAGTATTAGTAAAACCAATACGTTGTGCATCTTTATCAACCAGTTGCGTGATAAGATCGGGGTGGTGTACGGGAATCCGGAGACGACGACGGGGGGGAATGCGCTGAAGTTCTATTCGTCGATTCGGGTGGATGTGCGCAAGGGGACGTCGCTGAAGGATGGCGACGAGGCGATGGGGAATCGCACGAAGGTCAAAATCGTGAAAAACAAAATGGCGCCGCCGTTCAGGCGGGCCGAGTTCGACATCGTTTTCGGCGAGGGGATTTCCAAAATCGGTGAAATGATCGACTGGGGGGTGGAGTTCAATATCATCAAGAAGAGCGGTTCCTGGTTCTCGTACGGGGATCGGAAGTTGGCTCAGGGACGCGAAGCGGTCAAGGCGATTTTGATGGAAGACGCGGAGCTGGCGCAGGAGATCGAAGAAAAGGTGCGTGCTGCTTTGGCGGAGGCGGACAAGTAGTTCGTTATTCATGTTCTTGAAGATTCGAGGGTGCGATTCTCTGTCAGAGAATCGCACCCTCGAATCTTACAGGATGTTGGTTGTGTGGGTCTGTGGGCTGTGGTCGTTTGGAGCGAGGCGGTCATTATCACTTTTGGGGGGGGGGCGAGGCTGTCATTTGTCCACCGCGGGCACGCGGCCTGTTTATTCCGAGAGGCAACGCAACTGAAAACCGTGGCTACGGTGGTTCGCGGTGCTGGGATTGAGAAGCTGCATACTGAAATTCAAATACACACCGAAAAAGACGTTGGCAGTGGCTGACCAATTGAATCCGTCGTTTCCGACACTGACCAGATCTCCCGATCGTCCGATACTGCCCCCGTCGCGGAGGCCCGGGGCGGAAAAAAGAGGAGGTGAGAATGATGAAATATAGTTCTGAATAGAAAAGTTAATATTTTTTGTTTTTTAAAATGATGTAAATCAGTTATTTGAAAATTTTTGTTTGTATTTGTTCGGCGTGATTGTAGAGAATGGCACAATAGTTGTCTTTGTAGTTGCAGGCAGGCTCAGGGAGCTGCTGAGAAAAACAATCATTAAAAATAAAAACAGAATACGATATGCGCTCTTCAGTTTTCACTCAGGCAAACGACACGCTGATCAAAAAGGCAAAAAGACAACTCGCCGAAGCGAGCAAATACCTCAATCAGGGGGATGGCGATCGGGCATTCTATCTCTTCAGTTGTTCGGTGGAGAACAGCTGCGGGCGGCTGGAACCGATGCTCAGAAAATATGCGACGCAGACCCATTTTACGGCAGAACAGTTGCAGCGGATCGGCGAACAATCGGATGCCGTGACCGAGTTGTTGCAGGCCATCGAACCGGATGATGAAAAACTGGATGTGCTGTATGATTTTCTGGCGGATTCTGAACGGGAAGTAGATGGGTATCAGCGGTTTCTTTATCGCCAAATGATTCTGAGTTTTATTGCCGGGATTGATAATCGGCCGGTTGCGGCGGCTGGGATGGCTTCGGCGGATCGTTTGGAAAAGGCGTTGGACCTGAAATTTGCGCTGGGAGCCTATCTCGAAACTTTTATCGCTTATCAGGAGTGGTGTCTGAACTTTGCCGAACGGCACGTGGTGTTGCCGGAAGAGATGAGAAGAACGCAACGCGGCGCCCGGTTTCACAAAGGTATGGCGATGGGCGTGAGCGCCTAAAGCGAGAATATTACTCCATCGAAGAGCATATAATTAAGGTATATTCTTGTTTATCAGGCGACCGATCCTTTAAAGGGTCGGTCGCCTTTCTTTTTGCGGGTGGGGGCGACCGGGCGGGTGTGTCGCCCGTTTATTCCGAGAGGCAACGCAACTGAAGACCGTAGGCGCGGTCGCTTGCGATGATGTTGAGGTTCTTCGTGCCGAAATGCACGCCTATTCCATTGTTGCCGCTGACGGACGCCGAATAATTGAATCCATTGTTTCCGACGCTGACCAGGGTTCCGCATCCTCCGTTGATCCCCGCGTCGCGGAAGCCCGGGGCGCGATCTGGTGGTTTGTTGGTGTGTTGTTGGCCGATATTTTTAATATTAAAACTCTGTTTTTTTTTTTTTTTTTGATTTTTCTTGTTGGATTTCCAGATGATTTTTGTATCTTTGAAAGCAGAGGGCGGGGTTGATGTGAAACAATTCGAGGTTATGGTGAAATCTTTGTTCGTATTGTGGCTTGTTCTTGCGGGGACGATGGGGGCTCGGGCGGCGCTTGTCGAGGGAAAGGTCTGGCTGAAAGGCGGGAAGGTGGTGGAGTGCACGGGAAACGATCGGATCGAGCTGCCCAGGCGGTCGGGACGGTTGAAAATCTGGCACGATGCTTTCCGCAAGACTAAAGATAAGGAGTGGATAGAACCGGAGGAGATCGATTCGATAGTCTGCTGGCACGTTCGGACGCCGGAACATCCCCGGCGATTCGTTTATGCGGAGCGGCCGGGATGGATGTGGGTCTATTTTACGACGCCGTATATGCAGGCGTGCGTCTATGCGAGGAAGGGATATGGGATCGATACGAACGGCGGAATACAGGTGTGGCAGCGGATACGGATTTTCAGCCGGTCGAGGGTCGCTTATTTTTTGAGAAAGTCGGGCGAGGAGGGGTTCGAGGATGTGGGTGGGGCTAACCGGAGGGCGAAGGATCGATTCCGGGAGCGGCTCGCACAGTATGTCGAGGATGATCCGGAACTGGCTCGACGGATTCTCCAATCGAGCATCGGGCGGGCGAAGACGGTGTTGATGTTGAGGGACTATTGTCCGATAATGAACCTGATTTCCAACGAATAAAGAATGCTTATGAAACGATTTGTGCTATTTGCAGCGCTCTCGCTGATGGCGGCGGGCGTTGATTTTCCGGAGGCGGCGGCCAAGAAAACGCAGGATCAGGAGTATCGACGCGTGGTGGTGACGCTTACGTCGGGCGACCGTGTCGAGGGGTATGTGCATCGCGGGTGGCATGCCGAGTCGTCGCTGTTCAAAAAGGAGAACTATTCGTTCAAGCTCACGGAGACGCCGGATGCAAAGGAGAAAGAGCCGGTGAAATATACGGCCGAGGAGGTCGAGAGCGTCGAATATGTCGAGAAGACCGAAGGCAATCCGGACGGAATCCGGTGGGAGGCGCATCCGCTGGCGGCGCCCAGTATTGCCGATCGTTATCGTACGCTTCGGAGGTTGGTTTGCGTGAACAAGGAGGGGGAGAATGCCACCGCCTATTGGTGGAAGATATGGACGTTCGAGCAGACGGGAAATATTCAGCGGCGGGTGCTGAAGACCATGTACGGCGTCCGTTTCCACGATGATCCGGAGGGGATCGTTTATCCGTATATGTTCGTCAACACGGTATTGATGGACAAGCAGTATCCGGGATTGAAAGAGTTCTGCAAAAAGTGGTTCAAGGGGCCCGAAGGGAAGGTGCACAAGAAGGAGGCCAAGGAGGACGATGCGTGGGTGCTGGATATGTACGATGCCTATCTGGCGCAGAAGAAGGAACAGTAGGGGGGCTTTGATGGGTTGATTTCCATTTGTTTATAGTAATTGGAGACAGTGCCGTGTCGCTCAGTTCTTGTCCGGTCGGACGGAATGGGCGATGCGGCTTTTTTAATGAAGAGGAGGGTAGGCGGGTGGAGCGTTTTTTCGGAGAAAAGTGACATCTTTTGCGAAAAAATCGTATCTTAGAGTGGTGAAAACGATCCAATATGGCTGATTCTACCCCGATTCCGGCCGAGGCGACGGTGCCTGCGGCCGACAGTTACGACAAGAAGGACGAATGGATGGTGCAACAGCAGTTCGACGAACTGTTGGAGTGCTGTGCGGCGATCTGTAAGAACGAGGAGGATTACGACCGAATCCGGAGCGCGTTCTATTTTGCCAACGAGGCGCACCGAGGGGTCAGGAGGAAGTCGGGGGAACCGTATATCACGCATCCGCTGGCGGTGGCGCGGATCGTGGTGACGGAGATCGGGCTGGGGGTCAAGTCGGTGCAGGCGGCCCTGTTGCACGATGTGGTCGAGGATACGGACTATACGGTGGAGGATATCGAACACCGCTTCGGACGGACGGTGGCGAAGCTGGTGGACGGGCTGACGAAGCTGGCGGGGGCGTTCGCGCAGGATATTTCGAGCCAGGCCGAGAATTTCAAAAAGATGATCCTGACGCTCTCGGACGATATCCGGGTGTGTCTCATCAAGATCGCCGACCGGTTGCACAACATGCGCACGCTGGGGTCGATGCCGAAGCATAAGCAGATGAAAATCGCTTCGGAGACGATCTATCTCTTTGCTCCGCTGGCACATCGGCTGGGGCTGTATCTCATCAAAACGGAGTTCGAGGACTTGAGTCTGAAGTACCGCTTTGCGGACGAGTACAACCAGATCAGCCAGAAACTGGCCGATACGGAGGTACAGCGATTGCAGTTCCTCGAAAAATTCAACCCGCCGATCATCGAAAAACTCAAGGAAAACAACATCGAGTTCGAGATTTCGGGGAGGGTGAAGTCGGTCTATTCGATCTGGAAGAAGATGAAACGGAAGCAGGTTTCGTTCGAGGAGATTTACGACCTGTTCGCCATTCGGATCGTTTTCAAACCCTCGCCGCTGATTCCCGAAAAATCGCAGTGCTGGCACCTCTATTCGCTCATTACCGATATCTATAAACCGAAACCGGACCGGATTCGGGACTGGGTCAACATTCCGAAGGCCAATGGGTATGAGGCGCTGCACTGTACGGTGATGGGGCCGGAGGGGGTGTGGGCCGAGGTGCAGATCCGGTCGGAGCGGATGAACGAGATTGCGGAGCGGGGATTCGCTGCGCATTGGAAATATAAGGCGGACGGCGCGGTGGCCGAGACCGACAAACGGAGCGAACGGGAGTTCGATCAATGGCTCGCAAAGCTCAGAGAGGCGCTCAATAGCCCGGCGGACGATGCGGTCGAGTTCATGGATAACTTCAAGATGAACTTGCAGGTCTCTGAAATCGTGGTCTTTACGCCGAGCGGCGAGGCGAGGACGATGCCGAAAGGGGCGACAGTGCTGGACTTTGCATACGACATTCACTCGAAAATCGGGAATCGTGCCATCGGGGCGAAGGTCAATTATAAAATTACGCCGCTCTATGCGGAGATCCATTCGGGGGATCAGATCGAGATTCTGACGTCGCAAAGTGCTCACCCTCAGGTCGAATGGCTCGGCCATATCACGACGGCGAAGGCGAGGGGGTATATCAAACAGTTCCTCAAACGAGACGGGGAGAATAATATCCGGCGGGGGCAGGAACTTTTCGAGGCGGAGATGAAGAAACTCGGCGTGCCGTTGCAGGCGCGGGTCTTTCGGAAGGTCTTGCCGGCCTATCACTCTTCCAACAAGGACGAGTTTTACAGCAAATTGGGGGCGGGGATCATTTCGATCGACGGGCTGGATAAGATTCTGAAGCAGAATGCGGCGAGCAAGTTGATGAAATACTGGACGTTGCAGTTTCCGAATCCGTTCCGTTTTCTGGGCGGGGGAGCGTCGGAGGGGGGACATCGGGAGGAGGAGCCGGCGGGGGACGGAGAGGAGTATCGGTATGTGATGGCGGAGTGTTGTAATCCGATTCCGGGAGACGAGGTGGTGGGGTTCAAGGGAGAGGACGGTACGGTGGAGGTGCACAAGAAAAACTGCCACCGGGCGGTGAAGCTTTCGGCGCAGCATGGGGAGCGGATCGTGCCAGCCAAGTGGTCGAGCGAAAAGGTGATGTCGTATCTGGCGGTGATCGAGGTGAGGGGGATCGACCGGCTGGGGATTCTGTACGACTTGGCGAAGATTATCAGCGGAGAGTTGAATATCAATATCCGGGAGTTGCATGTGCACAGCCACGACGGAATTTTCGAGGGGACGATCAGCCTCTATGTGCGGAACAGCGAAGACCTGAAACTGATTATGGATAAGGTGAAGGCGATCAAGGGGGTCGAAAAGGTGCATCGGACGGAGGCTTCGATGGTGGACTGAGAGCTTGGGGTTTGAAAAAAGATTTTTATGGATACGATTGAAATCATCCAAATTGTACTGGTGGCGGTGGCTATTTTGGTGGGTGCCTCGTGGAGTGCGGTGGGGGGAAAGAGCAAACGGAAAAGAACAGAGATCGAGCCGGAGCGGCGCGTAGAGCGGAGGATGGTGGCGGAAGGACCTGAAGAAGAGGCTGGACAGTGGGAGGTCGAGCAGCAACGGGAGTTGAAGCGTCAGGAGGAGCTGAAACAGGCGGTGGCGAGAGCGGAGGCGCGTCCGGTGTCTGTTTCGATGGCGGTTTCGGAGCTTGCGGATGGGGGCGATGAGTTGAATGGGGGAGCAGAAACGCTGGAGATGCTGCAGCGGGAGGAAGAAAGTTTTGTGGCGGTGGATTTGAAGACGATGATTATTGCGAGCGAATTGCTCAGACCGAAATGCGAGGAGTACTAACAGTCGATTTAACATAATTAAATCCAAATAAATCATGTCTACGATCTTCAGCAAGATCATCGGGGGAGAAATCCCGAGTTTCAAGGTGGCGGAGGATGAGCGGCATTATGCTTTTCTGGACATCAATCCGTTGGCGGAGGGACACACGCTGGTGGTGCCGAAACGGGAGGTGGACTATCTGTTCGATTTGCCGGAGGAGGAATTGAAGGAGTTGATGGCTTTTGCAGGGCGGGTAGCGATTCGGTTGCGGGAGGTGATGCCGTGTCGGCGGATCGGAATGGCGGTGATCGGACTCGATGTGCCGCATGCGCATATCCACCTGGTACCGATCAACGAGGGAGGCGATTTGGATTTCAGCCGACCGAAATTGAAACTGACGCCGGAGGAGTTTCAGGCGATTCAAGAGAAAATCCAGTTTTAGACTTCCGAGGATTGTGAATTCCGTTTGCCGCTCATAGAGGCGAACGGGTTTAGTTTTAGCCTTAGCTTTTTGCTAAGGCTTTTTTTGTTGGTGCACATAGTCATGGCGAGCTCGAAACGAGCTCGCCATTTTTGTTTTTATACCCTCAAAAGGGATTACAGATGTGGAAATACGAGTTGTAAATGTATTTCCCACAGCAGGAATGAACCTACATTATTTTGATATAATAAATGTGATTTTCAGCTTGTTATGTATTTTTAATTCGAGTATTAGTTCTTTGTTTGTTCGCTGATACAGGTGATAAAATACCTTAACGACATTTTCCTAGAATATATAGTTTATTTAGTACGCTGGATTTTAGTGTGTTGTGAATTTCATATAAACCTAATTTGTGCATTCAGTTTTTCCTTGTTGTGGAGGGTGGCAAATAAATCAAGGAGAGTTTCAAGGGAGTTTACAAGGAAGTATTATCTTTGTAAATGTGCTAAATGTTACGAATATGAAAGAAAGATTGGCTCAATTCCTCAAATTAGAGGGGCTTACAGCTGTAAAGTTCGCGGAGATTATGGAGGTGCAACCCTCCAGCATATCACACTTATTAGCCGGTAGAAACAAGCCGAATTTTGAGTTTATCTCCCGAATGCTGCTTCGTTTTCCCGAGTTGAATCCGGATTGGGTGATCAATGGACTGGGAGAAATGTATAAATCCGTAAATACTCCCAAGAATGATTTGTTTACCGATGTAAATAAAGGGAGTATTACAGAAGTAAATCAAGAGAAAATCGAAGAGAAAGCGAGTGTGGTTACAGGTGTAAATGACAAGCAAAATGCAGATAACCATAGCAATATAACACACACAGAGCCAACGAAACATCGAATTACAGATGTAAACTATGAAATTAGGGCGGATATACCACGGGAGGATTTATCGCACTCGGAAAAAGAGGCTCCGAAAAAAATTGCGCGGGTCATTATCTTTTTTGCGGATGGTACGCTGGAGGATTATCGCCCCGATTAAATCGAAAAAATTGCATGTAGTTATGTTAAATAACTTGGGTGGTAGATGGTTTTAATGATGTCTCTTTATTTGATTGTTATTTATATTATGTTAAATAATTGGTGGGGATAATTTAGGTGTGGCGGCTCAAACCAGCCTGTCGCTGCAATTGGATTTGTTGGCCGAACGATTCCATGTGGTGCGCAACCGGATAAAATGACGCTCGTGGAGGCGGATGTTTCCGAAACCGGGCAATGGGGAGATTCGACGATACGTTATAGGTTTTTAGGGAAAGATTCGCTATTTTGCGAAAAACCTTCTCGATCGACTCCTCTATATGCCTGCTGTTATGAAGAAAAAAATTGTCCTGGAATATCCTTTTTCCTGTACGCCCGGTTCGCTCTACCGGGCGATTACTACCCCGCTGGGACTCAGTAGCTGGTTTGCAGACCGGGTCGAGGTGACGGGAGAGCGTTATGTATTTTTCTGGAACAAAACGACTCAGACGGCTCGGATGGTGCGCCAGAAACCGAATGTCTCGGTGAGGTACGAGTGGCTGGACGAGGAGGGCCATGAATTCGAATTCCGGCTCTCGCACCAGGAGCTGACGGGGGATTTGATGCTGACGGTCATCGATTTTGCGGAGGAGGCGGAGGTGGAGGATTGCCGCACGCTCTGGAATGCGCAGGTCGAGAAGTTGAAACGGGCGATCGGTTGTCCGAAAAAATGATAAATTTGTACTTTTAATTGTCTGTTCGGTCTTTGGCGCGATTCTACGGGGGAGAAGGTACGTCATGGAGGGAATTGACGAATAAACCGATGAGGATGAAAAACATATGGATTGCGGTACTTGCCGTGCTCGGCGCAGGAATGGCCGGTGCGGCTGCCGACAATCATATCGTCGGTTCCTGGCAGGGGCGGCTCAAGGTGACGCCGCAGGTGGAGCTGAAACTGGTGTTTCATCTCGAAACCGATGCGGACGGCAGAGCTTCGGTAACATTGGATTCGCCGGATCAGGGGGTTTATGGGATAGTCGGCGAGGTTGACTGCCTGTCGGCGGATTCCATCCGGGTGTCGGTGAGGCGTATCGGTTTGTCGTATGTCGGACATCGGGAAGGGGACAAATGGGTCGGAAGGTGCACGCAGGGGGCGATGGATGAGGAGCTTATATTGTATGCGGGAAAAGCGGAGGCAGGCCGACCGCAGACGCCGCGGCCTCCGTTCCCTTACGGTACGGAAGAAGTTACCTTTAACAATCTGCGGGATCAGGTCGTTCTTGCCGGAACACTCACGCTGCCGGAAGGCTGCACGGCTGAGACGCCTGCTGTGGTGATGGTGACGGGGAGCGGACTGCAAAACCGGGATGAGGAGATTTTTGGGCATAAACCGTTTGCTGTGATTGCGGATTATCTGGCGCGGAACGGTATCGCCTCTTTGCGGTATGATGACAGAGGTTTCGGTGAATCTACCGGCGACGGGACAAATGCAACGACTGAGGATTTCGCGCAAGACGCAAAGGCGGGGGTGGAATATATGCGTCGGATCGGAGATTTCAAACATGTCGGTATCCTTGGGTATAGCGAAGGGGCTACGGTTGCGTTTATGTTGGGTGCCAAGAACGATCCGGTGCTTTGCGCCGGGCCCGATTTCATTATTGCCTTGGGGGCGCAGGCTGTTCGGGGCGACAGTATCCTGATAGACCAGAGCACGACTGCGTTGGAGCAGGGAAATATGCCCGAACGGGTCGTGTCTGACTATGCAGAGGCGTTGCGGAAGGTCTATGCCCTGAAAATGGAGAAGGGCGACGGCGAGGCATTTGACAGGGTGGAGACTATATGCGCTGGGTGGGAAACAACCCCTGTTCATGCCGCTTTGAAAGAAAATCTGAAGAAAATAGCCGGCGAACCGAATCCTTGGATCGGATACTTCATCGGCTTTTCGCCGGCCGGGAGTATCGCTGCGACCGACTGTCCGGCATTCGTGCTTTATGGAGAAAAGGATATTCAAATCCGGCCGGATTTGAATATGCCTCCGATGCGACGGCTCGCGCCCGATATGGCACGATTGAAGAGACCATCTCTCCCGAGGTGCTCCGCGATATTCAAAATTTTATAACCTCTTTATATGACGTAAGGCTTCGATCCGGAAGTTAGCATTACATGAAGACAGTTTATCGTTTCGTATTGAAAGCCTACGTGGGGCCTATGGTGCTCACGTTTTTTATCGTGATGTTCATCCTCCTGATGCACTATCTGTGGATGCACATCGACGAGCTGGTCGGAAAGGGGCTCGGCCCCGGGGTGATTATCGAGCTGGTGCTCTACGCCAGTGCGACCCTTGTGCCGATGGGGCTGCCGCTCGCGACGCTGCTGGCATCGATCATGACGATGGGGAATTTGGGCGAGAACAACGAACTGCTGGCGCTGAAGGCGGCCGGGATTTCGCTGCCCCGGATCATGAAGCCCCTTATTATCCTGATGACGGTGGTCTGCGTCGGGAGTTTCTTCGTGATTAACGACCTGACCCCTTATTCGTTCCGGAAAATGATCTCGTTGATGCGGGATATCTCCAAGCAGCGGCAGGAGATGAAGTTCCAGGACGGGATTTTCTTCAACGGCATTCCGGATCGGAGCATCCGGATCGGCCATCAGGACCCTGAGACCAACAAACTGACCGATATCCTGATCTACGACAATGCCAAGTACAGCAACATGCAGACGATCGTGGCCGATTCGGGGTATATCCGCATCTCGGACGACAAGAAATACCTGCTGGTGCTGCTCTATAACGGTCAGATTTACGAAGAGAACCGCGATTACCAGTGGTTCGAACAGAATGAATTGAGTCATCACCTGTTCGATGAACAGCAGCTGCTGATTCCGTTGTCGGGCTTTGCGTTCGAACGGTCGGAGGGCGAGTTCTCGAACCAGAGCGAGACCAAAAACATGCACCAGCTCTCGCACATGATCGACTCGCTGAAACAGGCTCAGGATTCGATCGTTACCCTGTTCGAGCATCGGCTCATCAAGTCGCACATCTTTCGGAATATGGCCTCGATGGAGCTCGATTCGCTGCTGCCGCTGCGGAAAGTTTCGGTGGCCGGGATGCTCGACACGATGAGCGTCGAGGCACGGAACGCGGTATTCACGCAGGCGTCGGCGTGGGCCGAGGAGGCGCGCGTCTATAGCGATTACGAGTCGGAATACATGCGTTATACGTCGCAGCTGCTCTATCGGGCGCAGGCCGATTTTCAACGAAAGATCGCACTACCCTTCTCTATCATGATCTTTTTCCTGATCGGGGCGCCGCTGGGGGCGATCATCCGGAAAGGGGGTCTCGGGATGCCGATCGTGGTCTCGGTGATCTTCTTCGTGGTCTACTACATCATTACGATTACGGGCGAAAAGTTTGTGAAAGACGGGGCGTGGTCGCCGTTCTGGGGGATTTGGGTGTCGAGTTTCATCCTCTTCCCGATCGCGATCTTCCTGACCTATAAATCGACGAACGACTCGGCGATTTTCAATCCGGATGCCTATAAAAAACGGCTGGAGCCGGCGATCGTCTGGGGACGACGGGTGTGGGAACGTTTCAAAGCATTTAAAAATCAAAAACATACATCGAATGAATAGGAGGCTCAATACCATCGAGGAGGCGATCGAAGATTTTCGTCGGGGCGAGTTCGTTATCGTTGTGGACGACGAGGATCGGGAGAACGAAGGGGATTTGATTATCGCGGCGGAAAAAATTACGCCCGAACAGGTCAATTTCATGCTCAAGGAGGCGCGGGGGGTGCTTTGTGCGCCGATCACGCTGTCGCGCTGCGCGGAGCTCGACCTGCCGCACCAGGTGACGGACAATACGTCGGTGCTCGGGACGCCGTTTACGGTGACGATCGATAAGCTCGAAGGGTGCAGTACGGGGGTTTCGGCGGCGGATCGGGCGGCTACGATCCGGGCGCTGGCCGATCCGGCTTCGACGCCGGCCACTTTCGGGCGGCCGGGGCATATCAATCCGCTCTATGCGCAGGACAAAGGGGTGTTGCGTCGGGCGGGGCACACGGAGGCGGCGGTCGATTTGGCGCGGCTGGCGGGGTTGTATCCGGCGGGGGCGCTGATGGAGATCATGAACGAGGACGGGACGATGGCGCGGTTGCCGGAACTGTTGCAGTTTGCGGAGAAGCACGGGTTGAAGATTATTTCGATCGCCGACCTGATTGCGTATCGTTTGAAAGAGGAGTCGATCATCGAACGGGGGGCGGAGGCGACGTTGCCGACCGAGTGGGGCGATTTCCGGATCGTGGCCTATCGGCAGAAGAGCAACGGGCTGGAACACATGGCGTTGGTGAAGGGGGAATGGGCGGAGGACGAGCCGGTGCTGGTGCGGATGCACTCGTCGTGTGCGACGGGCGATATCTTGGGGTCGTGTCGGTGCGATTGCGGGGCGCAGCTGCACAAGGCGATGGAGATGGTCGAACAGGCGGGGCGAGGAGTGATCGTCTACTTGAATCAGGAGGGGCGTGGAATCGGTCTGTTCAATAAAATCAAGGCTTACAAGTTGCAGGACGAGGGGCTGGATACGGTGGAGGCCAATTTGCAGCTGGGGTTCAAGGCGGATGAGCGGGATTACGGGGTCGGGGCGAGCATCCTGCATGATTTGGGGGTGCGGAATATCCGTCTGATGACGAACAACCCGCAGAAGCGGGCGGGGTTGGAGGGTTATGGCCTGAAAATCGTGGAAAACGTGCCGATCGTGATCGCTCCGAATCCGCATAATGCGCACTATCTGGAGACGAAGGAACGGGCTATGGGGCACACGTTGGGGTTGTTTGCCAAGGGGGATTAGTGGGGTGCCCCGGGCTTCCGCGACGCGGGACCCAGCGGGGGGTTGGGCGCACTGATGAGTGTCGG
Organism: uncultured Rikenella sp.; assembly: GCF_910579375.1. Taxonomy (GTDB): domain Bacteria; phylum Bacteroidota; class Bacteroidia; order Bacteroidales; family Rikenellaceae; genus Rikenella. The sequence continues at coordinate 31,378 of NZ_CAJTUJ010000002.1, read as the reverse complement.
CAGCTACGGCTACAGCCTTTCATCGCAGGTGAACGCGATTAATGGAGTATGGATGGAATTTCGCCCAACATTGCTCGATCCCAGTTTTACTTTCAGCCGCGCCTACGGTCTTCCGTTGCGTTGCCTCTCGGAATAAACGGGGGCCGAGCAGCACCGCCCCGGGCTTCCGCGACGGAGGCAATAATGGGAGATTAGGGGACCTGGGCAATGTCGGTCGCGAAGGTAACAGCTGGTCTGCTTCCATTAACGACATAAATGGCATCTATTTGCTTTTCGACATGCAACGGCTACACATCAGTCCGGTTAATCGTTCCAACGGTTTCCAGTTGCGTTGCCTCTCGGAATAAACGGAGAGATGAGAGATACATTTCCACTACATATATAAATGGACGCGAAACAGTTACGGATAGTTTACATGGGGACGCCCGATTTTGCAGTCGAACCCCTCAGACGGTTGGTCGAGGGAGGATACCGCATCGTCGGAGTCGTGACGGTGCCTGATAAGCCGGCGGGACGGGGATTGAAAATGCAGCAGTCTGCCGTCAAACGGTATGCCGAAGAGGCTTTGCCGGGCGTGCCGCTGCTGCAACCGGTGAAACTGAAAGACCCTGAGTTTGTCGCGGCTTTCGAGGCGTTGGAGGCCGATCTGGCGATTGTGGTGGCTTTTCGGATGCTGCCGGAAGTGATTTGGGCGATGCCGAGGCTCGGGACATTCAACCTCCACGCTTCGCTGCTGCCGCAGTACAGGGGGGCGGCGCCGATCAATTGGGCGGTGATGAACGGGGAACGAAAGACCGGGGTGACCACGTTTTTGTTGGATCACGAGATCGATACGGGGGCGATACTGATGCAGAGGGAGTTGTCGATTTCGGACACCGATACGGCGGGGACGGTGCACGACGGGTTGATGGAGCTGGGGGCAGGATTGGTGGTGGAGACGGTGGAGGCGTTGGCTGCGGGGACGATTCGGGCACAGGCGCAGCTTGCGGATGGAGCCGGTGCGGGCGCACTGAAACCGGCGCCGAAGATTTTCAAGGAGGATTGCCGGTTGGTGGGCGAGGGGAAACGGTGGAGGGACTACTCTACCCGCTCGTTGTACGATAAGGTGCGCGGGTTGAGTCCCTATCCGGGAGCTTGGTGCGATTTTCCGGGGTCGGGCGAGGTGTCGGCGCCGAGGACAACGGCTAAAATTCTGGCGGCGCATGGCGAATCTTTTGCGCCTGGTGAGGTGGCGAAGACTGCTGATTTTGAATCCGATGGAAAACACTGGTTGCGGGTGGCCTGCGCAGACGGGTGGCTGTACGTCGACCGGTTGCAGGTGGCGGGGAAACGGGCTATGGAGGTCGAAGAATTTTTGAGGGGATACAGAATTTGAGGGGGAGGATTCCCGAAATTGTAACAAAGCTCAATCCAAATAAACAGAGTTATGGCAATCGTATTTACTATCTTTGTGGGAGTGGTCGTCGGCTTGATAGACGCGCTTCCCATGTTTCTGAAAAAGATGAACCGGGCCAATTGCTGGTCTGCTTTTCTTCAGTATGTGGTGGTCACATTCGTCGTTTTCAACACGACGCTTCCGCAGATAGGCGTAACTCATTGGTTGGTCGGCCCCATTGTGGCTGTTCTGATGGCCCTTCCGATGGTCGTGATGATAGCCAGAGAGGAGAAGAAGGCCGTTCCGTTCGTTTTGGTCAATGCGGTGGTGCTTGGTTTTATCATCTCGGCGATCAAGCATTTCACGGCATCGTTTTTTGCCTGAAAGATGAAACCGGCGAGCGGGTTGTTTATTCAAAAAAGAGAAGTAGCGTTGCAGTTATCGTTTGCATTTACAGGGAGATACAAGAATGTCGGTTAATGCTTGGGTGAAAATCGTAAACGGCCGGGTGGTGACGCCGGGAGGGATTCTGTCGCAGGGGCAAATCATCGTTACGGAGGGTAAAATCGCTGAGGTGACGGAGCGGAATGTCGAGTTGCCGGCCGATGCCGAAGTGTTCGATGCGGAGGGGTGTTATGTGGCTCCGGGGTGTATCGATATGCATGTGCACGGAGCGGCGGGGCACGATTTTTCGGAGGCGACGCCGGAGGCTTTCCGGGCGATCGCCCGGGCGCATGCCTTGCGGGGGACGACGGCGCTCTACCCGACGATTGCGGCTGATTCCGTGGAGGTTTTTCGGCGGGCGATTCGGACGTGCGAGGCGGTGATGACCGAACCGGCTGGCGATGGGGCGTGTATCCTGGGGCTGCACTTGGAGGGCAATTATCTGAATCCGGCGATGAAGGGGGCGCAGCATCCGGATCACATCTATCCCCCGAAGCCGGAAGAATATCACGAGCTGTTGGAGGGGACGACGTGTATCAAACGCTGGAGCGCGGCTCCGGAGCTGCCGGGGGCGTTGGAGTTCGGCCGGTATGCGTCGGAACGGGGCGTGGTGGTCTCGGTGGCCCATACGACGGCCGACTATCCGGCGGTGAGACGGGCTTGGGAGGCGGGATTCACGCATGCCACCCACTTCTATAACGCGATGACGGCGGTGCATAAGGAGGGGGTCTACAAGTACGAAGGGACGGTCGAGGGGATTTATCTGACCGAAGGGATGACGGTCGAGGTGATTGCCGACGGGATCCATGTGCCGCCGGCGATCTTGCAGCTCGTTTGCCGGATCAAGGGGACGGAGCGGGTGGCTCTGGTGACGGATGCGATGTCGGAGGCGTGCTCGGAGGGGGAAAAGGAGGGGATTTGCCGACGCGATTCGAGGCTGATGATCGAGGAGGGGGTTTGCAAGCTGGCGGACGGTTCAGCCATTGCGGGGAGTATTGCCACGGGGATTCGGCTGATTCGCACGATGGTGCGGGAGGCCGGATGTTCGTTGTCGGAGGCGGTGCGGATGGCGGCTGAGACACCGGCCCGCATTATGGGAATTTCGGAACGGAAGGGGGCGATTCGCCGGGGGATGGATGCCGACCTCATCGTATTCGATGACGATTTCGCGTTGCGGAGGACGATGGTCGGAGGGCGGTGGGTGCGAAAATAGGCTTTGCGCCTTTTCCGGAACGCGGTTACTTTTCGTCGATCAGGTAGATCACCTCGCCCGGGCGGTGCATCAGGAAGTTCTCCCGGGCGAAGCGTTCCAGAAACGCACTGTCTTTCAGCCCGGCGATCACGGCGCTGTCTTCCGCGATCTTGTGGATGTAGAATATCTTTTCCTGTTCCAATTCCCGGATTTTTCGATCCAGCTGCCGGCTGTCGAGGTAGTTGTTCCGGTCGAAAAAGACGATCCACGCGACGAATACCAGGGTCGCGCAGATGAAGATGTTCCGGTTGGAGAAAAGTCGCTCGAATTTCATGGCCTGCCGGGCAAAGATACGGTAAATTTCGGGCGGAGTCAGCGATTGAAAACGAAAAACGGATCGACCGGCCCGTGTCCCGAACCGATCGAACGGTCGCGGGCGGCGACGATCGCGTCGTGGATGAAGTCTGTCGCCTTTTCTGCCGCTTCGGCCAAGGGTAGGCCCATGGCCAGATAAACGGCCAGAGCAGAAGATAAGGTACAGCCCGTGCCGTGCGTGTTTCGCGTCTCGATCCGGGCGTGGGTGTAGGCATGCGCCGTCGGATCGCCGGTGGAAAAGAGCGTATCGGTGAGCCGGTCGCCCGTCAGGTGACCTCCTTTGAGCAGGACGGCCTGAGCCCCCATCGCCCGAAATCGTTCCCAAACAGTCTCGTAGTCGTCCGGCGAGGCGATGGAGAGCCCCGTTAGTCGTTGGGCCTCGGGAATATTGGGCGTCATGACCGTGGCTAACGGCATCAGGCGGTGTACGATAGCCTCCGTCGCGCTCCCGGCGGTCAGCACGTCGCCCGAGGTGGCGACCAGTACCGGGTCGAGCACGATGATCGGCGGACGGTACGTTTCCAGTAACTTGGCAACCCGCTCGACCACCTCTCTCGTGCCCAGCATCCCGATCTTCACCGCGTCCGTCCCGATGTCGTCCAGCACGGCGCGCAACTGTTTCTCAACGATATCCGGCGAGAGGAACTCCACATCCGTTACCCCCCTCGTATTCTGTGCCGTCACGGCCGTCAGGACGCTCGATGCGTAGCCCCCCAAGGCCGAAATGGTCTTGATGTCGGTCTGGATACCTGCGCCGCCGCCGCTGTCAGAACCGGCTATGGTCAATATGCGTTTCATGGTCAAAAGTGTTTGAATCCGCTGAAATCCAGCGGTTTTCCGTCGTATCGGATTTCGGCCGGCCCGGCGACGCAGCGTCCGATCACAGCCAAAGGTCGTCCGAACCGGGCCGTGAACCGGGCCTGAAGCTCTTCGAACCGCGCCGGAGCCACCGTCCCCAGCAAAACGTAGTCTTCGCCGCCGGTCAAAGCCAATTTCAAAGGCTTCCACCCCTGCTCCGTGGCCGTTTTTCGCAATCGGTCGGAGACGGGGAGAGACGCCGTGTCGATCTCCGCCCCGACCCCCGATGCGCGCAGAATGTGTCCCAAATCCGAGGCCACGCCGTCCGAAACATCCATCAGAGCGTGCACATCGGCTTCGCGTCCCAGCCACTCCCCTTCGGCCAGATGCGGTCGCGGACGGTGGTGGGCCTCGATCAGGGCGGCGATTTCCGGCGTGGTCGGCAAATCCGCCAGCAAGGCCTGTAATCCGGCTGCCGAGTCGCCCAGCGGCCCCGTGACGACGATCAGGTCGCCCGCCTCTGCCCCGTTCCGCCGCTTGATCCGGTCGTTTTCCGCTATTCCGAGTACTGTGACGTTGACGACGATACCTTGCGGAGAAGCGGTCGTGTCGCCTCCCAAGAGCGGTACGCCGAAAGAGCGGTAGCCCTCAAAAAAACGGTCGCACCACTCTACCCCGACCCCGTCGGCCGGCAGACCGAGGCTCAGGAAGGTGGCCGCCGGCGTGGCCCCCATCGCTGCTATGTCGCTCAGATTGACGGCTAAGACCTTGTATCCCAAATCGTAAGCCGAAATCCGGTCGCGCAGGAAATGGACATTCTCGATCAGCAGGTCGGTGGTGACGACCACCGACCTGTCGTCGCTCCACGGAATGACGGCACAGTCGTCGCCGATCCCCTCCCACCCTGTCGGTATGAGCGGCCGAAAAGCGGCGGCGATGCGGCCGATCAGTCCGAATTCTCCGATTTCGTCGATTTTCATCGCTCTATGCCTTTCCCGTATCGGTTTTCCATCGGCTGACCCGCTCTGCGGCGGCGTCGAATTCCGTCACCAGGCGGCGCATGATCTCCGCCACCGGCTCCACCTCGCGAATCAATGACGCGATTTGTCCGATCTCCAGCTCTCCTTCCGTCAGGTCGCCTTCGAAAATGCCTCGTTTCGAACGTTTTGCGCCCAGCAACTCTCGCAACTCTTCGGCCGAAGCCCCTCGCGCCTCGGCTTCGGCCACACGGCGGTAAAATTCGTTTTTAATCATCCGAACCGGGCTTAACTTCTTCAGCGCAAGCATCGTATCTCCTTCTCCGATAGTCACGCACAGCTGTTTGAAAGCCTCGTGGGCCGACGACTCCGCGGCCAGCGCAAAGCGCGTGCCCAATTGCACTCCGTCGGCTCCCAACGCCATGACGGCCAGCATGCCAGCTCCGGTCGCGATCCCGCCTGCGGCCAGCAGAGGCAGTCCGGTCGCCGCCCGTACCTGCGGAATCAGGGCCATGGTCGTAATCTCCTCCCGTCCGTTGTGCCCGCCGGCCTCGAACCCTTCGGCCACGATGGCGTCCACCCCCGCCGCCTCTGCTTTTTGGGCGAAACGGGCCGAGGCCACCACGTGCGCCACGGTAATCCCCGCCTCTTTGAGGCGGCCGGTGTAGAGTGCCGGGTTGCCGCCCGAGGTGAAGACGATCGGTACGCGTTCATCGATCAGCAGTTGAATCACCCGTTCGATCTCGGGGTAGAACAGCGGGACGTTCACGCCGAACGGTCGGCCGCTGTCGGCCAATGCGGCCCGGGTTTTGGCGATGTGTTCCGCCAGCGTCTCGGGGTGCATGGAGCCGGCCCCCAGCAGTCCCAGCCCTCCGGAGGCCGATACGGCCGAGGCGAGCCGCCAGCCGCTGCACCAGACCATACCCCCCGAAACGATGGGGTGTTCTATCTTAAACAGCTCTGTGACAGTAGTTTTCATGAGGAGGTGAGTTTTTGGATATTTATTGGATAAAGATAAAGCAAAAAATCCATAAATTTGTAGAGTGCAATACCGTTGTCGGCGGGTGACGGAAGGGCTGAAATTTTGTCGGGAACACGAAAAAATGGCTGAAAAAAAGATTATTGCGGTGATTGTCGGGGGAGATTCTTCCGAGGATGTGATTTCATACAAGAGCGGAGCGCAGGTGTGGAGCTGCCTGAACCGGGATGTTTATGAACCCTATGTGGTGGTGCTGCGGAAGGGGGTGTGGCGGGTGAATCCGGTGGATGCGACTTCGGAGGGGGCGACGGTGCCGGTGGATTTGAACGACTTCAGTTTCGTCGATCCGGCACAACCGGGGGCGGGCGGCAAAAAAAAGTTCGATTATGCGCTGATCGAGATTCATGGGACGCCGGGCGAGAACGGGATTTTGCAGGGGTATTTCGAATTGATGGGAATCCCCTACTCGACTTGCACGCCGGAGGTTTCGGCGCTGACTTTCAATAAGTCGCTCTGCAAGGCGGCTTTGCGGGGGAGGCCGGGGATCAATCTGGCGCGGGAGATCTTGCTGCGGCGCGGCGAGCCGCTGCCGGAGGCGGATGCTATTGCAGAGGAGCTGGGGTTGCCGTTTTTCATCAAACCGAATGCCAGCGGGAGCAGTTTCGGGGTGACGAAAATCAAATCGGCCGATCCTGCGGCGATCGAAGCGGCTATCGAGGCGGCTTTCGCGGAGAGCGATGCGGTGCTCTTGGAGCAGTTCGTCGACGGGCGCGAGGTGAGCTGCGGAATGATGGTGATCGACGGACGGGAGTGGATTCTGCCGGTGACGGAGTTGATCTCGGAGAAAGAATTTTTCGACTTCGAGGCCAAATACGAAGGGGCGTGTCGCGAGGTGACGCCGGCGATATTGCCAGAGGAGGTGGTACGTGCACTCAATACTGCGACGGCGGAGGCGTACCGTACTTTGGGATGCAGGGGGGTCGTGCGGGTCGATTTCATTATCGACCGACGGACGGGAGAGCCCTATTTTATCGAGGTCAACACCACGCCGGGGATGAGCGCGGCCAGTATCGTGCCGCAACAGTGGCGCGAGGCGGGCCTCACCATGGGCGAAGCGTTCGGAATGATTATCAACGAAACATCAAAACAATAAAACCGTTATGAGTACCAATTACAAGCTTAAGACCGAAGGAGGACTGAAAGCAGGGGCCGAACCGATGGAGATCGTCACCCGGTTCGAGCGCATTCCCACCTACATTGCGGCGACGGCGGAAGAGGGAGCGGTGCGTGTGGCGAACGAAATCGCGGCCACGATCCAGGCCAAAGCGGCGGCGGGAGAAAACTGCGTGCTGGCGTTGACTGCCGGGAAATCGCCCATCGGCGTCTATCGGGAATTGGTGCGGCGGCATAAAAACGAGGGGTTGAGCTTTAAGAATGTCGTGATTTTCACCCAGTTCGAATTCTATCCCATCCAGGCGAACGAACAGCAGAGCTATACCTATTCGTTGTACGAGGAGCTGATCAACCAGGTGGATATTCCGGCCGGACAGGTGCATATGCTGGACGGAACGGTGCCGGCGGAACGGGTCAGCGAATATTGCAAAACCTACGAAGCGGAGATTCTCGCTGCGGGAGGGATCGATATCCTGCTGCTCGGGATGGGCGATCAGGGCCAGGTGGCGCTGAACGAGGCCGGAACCTATCAGAATACCCGCACCCGGATCGTGGCGTTGAGCAATGCGTCGCGCAAACTGGTGGCATCGTCGTTCTACGGGATCGAGAATGTGCCGACGCGGGCGCTGACGGTCGGGATTGCCACTATTATGCAGGCCAAACGCATCATCCTGATCGGTTGGGGCGAGGATAAATCGAAAGTGGCTGTCAAAGTGATCGAGGGGGCTGTGGATGCGGCTGTGCCGGCTTCGTACTTGCAGAATCATACGGATGTCGAGGTGGTGTTGGACGAAGACGCGGCTTCGCAACTCACGCGGGTGGCGACACCGTGGCTCGTGGGGACGTGCGTGTGGACGAACCGGTTTATCCGGAAAGCAGTCTTGTGGCTTTGCCAGAAGGTCAACAAACCGATCCTGAAGGTGACCTATCAGGACTATATCGACAACAGCCTCGGGCAGCTGATCGAAGAGACGGGGTTGACCTACGATAAGATCAATATTCAGGTTTTCAACGATTTGCAGCATACCATCTCGGGGTGGCCGGGCGGCAAGCCGAATGCCGACGACTCGACGCGGCCGGCACGGTCGTTCCCGTTCCCGAAACGGGTGGTGATCTTCAGCCCGCATCCGGACGACGACGTGATTTCGATGGGGGGGACATTTATTCGCTTGGCGGATCAGGGGCACGACGTGCATGTCGCTTACCAGACTTCCGGGAATATCGCCGTGCACGACGATGTGGTGCTCCAGACTTTGGATACAGCGCGCGAGTGCGGGTTCGAGGACAAGTACGAACACTTCAAACAGCTGATTCAGAGCAAGGTGAAGGGACAGCCGGAACCGCTCGAGCTCAGAATGTTCAAAGGGGCGATTCGGCGCGGCGAGGCCAGAGCGGCTGACCGGAGTTTCGGCTTGAACGACGATACCAATGTGCATTTCCTCAATCTGCCGTTCTACGAAACCGGTTCGGTGAAGAAGGGGGCTATCAGTCAGGCGGATATCGACATTGTGGTGGCACTGTTGCGGAAGATCCAGCCGCATCAGATCTATGCGGCGGGCGACCTGTCGGATCCGCACGGCACGCACCGCGTTTGTATCGAAATCGTGCTGGCGGCGGTGAACCAGATCAAAGAGGCGGGGGATGCGTGGTTGAAGGATTGTGTGATGTGGCTCTATCGCGGGGCTTGGCAGGAGTGGGATTTGGATATGGTGGACATGGCGGTGCCGCTGAGTCCGGACGAGGTGATCAAGAAGCGTCATGCGATTTATCGCCACTTGTCGCAGAAGGATATCGTGCCGTTCCCGGGGGACGACAAGCGCGAGTTCTGGGAAAGGGCGGAAGACCGGACGCAGGCTACGGCGCAGCTGTATGACAAGCTCGGGATGGCGGAATATCAGGCGATCGAGGTGTTTGTGAAATACCCGATTTTCTAACCGCTTTTTCGACTGCATTCGAAACGAGGCCTCCGGGCGTGAATCTCTCTTTGCAGAGTTCACGTCCGGAGGTTTTGCATTTCCGGATGGCTTTCATCGGTGTGATTGTCAAAAAATTAGACAGTCGATGTCTAATTTTTTGACAACAGTCGGACGGTGTGTGTTCTGTAACAATTTGTTTATCAGCAAAATAAATAGTTTGGTATGGTTTCGGCATAACCCGGAGTATCTCTATAAAATTCTTGATTGACCATGAAGTTGATTTTACGAAATTTGCTGACCGTCTTGCGACGCTTTCGGCTGGCCTCGACCCTCAATATCCTGGGGTTGAGCGTGGCCTTTGCCGCCTTTACGATCATTCTGATACAGGTGAGCTACGACCGCTCGTTCGACCGGTTCCACCCGAAGAGCGATCGGATTTACCGGGTCGAGGTGAGCGAGGACAGCACCACTTATAATGCGCTGGTGGGGCGCAAATGGGCCGAACTGATCGAAAACCGGCTGCCGCAGATCGAGGCGATCGGCTTGCGGATGGAGTATGGGACGATCGGGAATCTGGCCAAGGTCGAACGCAACGGTGCGGTACAAGGCTATCGGGTCGATGCGCACCTGATCCATCCCGATTTTACGGAGATTTTCGACTTCGACATGGTCGAGGGTCGGCGCGAGGTGTTGCAGGAACCGGGACAGGTACTGATTCCGGAGAGCATGGCGCGGAAGTTCTTCGGCTCGGAGTCGGCCGTCGGACGGTCGATCACCTTCACCAGCAACCACGATACGCTGATGACCGTCGGAGGCGTCTACCGCGATTTTCCGCGGAATACGCTGGTGCAGAACGTCGTCTACAACGGGATCGACCCGCTGGCCTGGTGGCCGTGGGACGGCTGGCACTTCAATTATCAGTTGTATGTTACCCTCGCGGAGGGGAGCGATCCGAAAGAGGTCGAACGGCAGTTGTTGAACGAGGTGCTCCACTCGCCGGATATTCCGGGGTGGATTCGGGCTTACAAGGCCGTGCGGCTCCATCCGCTGGCCGACCTGCATTATGCAGCCGATACGCAGTACGACTCCGTGCCGAAAGGGAGTCGGGCCACGACCTCTGTGCTGCTGACTATCGCGCTGCTGGTAATCGGCATCGCGGCGGTGAATTTCGTGAATTTCGCCACGTCGCTTGTGCCGCTTCGGATCAAGAGTATCAATACGCAGAAGGTGTTCGGTTCGTCGGTCGGGATGCTCCGCACGGTGCTGGTCGGTGAGGCGGTGGGAATCGCGTTGCTGGCTTTCCTGGTTTCGTTGTTCTGGGTCTATGTGATTGGGCAGACCGGTTTTACGGCCTTTTTCGACGCCGAGTTGAACCTCGCAACCGAACCGAATATCGTCGCGATCTCGTTTGCAGTGGCTCTTGGAGTGGGGCTGCTGGCGGGACTCTATCCGGCGTTCTATGCCACCCGGTTTCCGCCGGCGCTGGTGCTCAAAGGGTCGTTCGGACTCTCGTTGCGGGGGCGGGCCCTGCGGACGGTGTTGGTCGGAATGCAGTATGTGATCTCGACGGGGCTGATTATCGCGGCTTTCTTCATGCAGCTCCAGAACGGCTATCTCCGTGCCCGCGATACGGGATATAATACTGAACAGGTGGCGGTGCTCGAGCTGAACGAGGCGCTCACCCGGGAGAACCGGACGAGGCTGGTGAACCGCCTCAAGGAGAGTCCGCAGATCGAGCACGTGGCTTTCTCGCAGTTCCTGTTCGGCACGGGCGGGGCGCAGGCCAACGAAACGAAGCTGGGTGGCGAGACGCTCCGATTCGCCTACCTGCCGGTGTCGCCCGAGTTTCTGGACGTCATGCGGATTCCGGTCACCGAAGGGCGCGATTTTCAGGAGAATGACCTGACCTCCGATCGGATGCACTTTATTATGAACGAAGCCGCGCGGCGCATGTATCCGGTGATCGAACCGGGACTCGATCTCGGGGGCTACGGCGAGGTGGTCGGAATCATGCCGGACATCAATTATCAACCTTTGCAACTCACCAGTTCGGGAGCTTTCTGTCTGAGTGTCGAGCCGTTGAGGGCGCGTTATGTCTCGACGTTGCCGTGGACTTACGTCTGGATCAACGGCGATGTAGAGCGGGCGGTGGAACATATCCGCCGGACGGTGGCCGAGTTCGATCCTACGTATCCGGTGTCGGTGCAGTTCTACGACGAGGTCTTCAACAGTGTCTACCAGAAGGAGCGGAAGACGACGGCGCTGATTACGACTTTCTCGTTGTTGGCGGTGGTGATTTCGCTGGTGGGTGTTTTCGGGCTGGTGGTCTTCGAAACCCAGTATCGGCGCAAGGAGATCGGGGTGCGGAAGGTACTGGGGGCGACGGTGGCGGAGGTTTTAGGGATGTTCAACCGGTCGTTCGTGCGGTTGGTGTTGATCTGCTTCGTAGTGGCGGTGCCGTTGGCGTGGTACGGGGTGACGAGATGGCTGGAGGGGTTTGCCTACCGGACGCCGGTTTACTGGTGGGTTTTCGCGGTGTCGCTGCTGATTGTGCTGACGATTACGCTGGCTACGGTGACGGTTCAGAGTTGGCGGGCGGCGACGGCCAACCCGGTGGATGCGTTGAAGACGGAATAGGTGCGGCGGAGGCGCGATCAAAAAAACAGGGAGCACGCTTACGATAAAGCGTGCTCCCTGTTGCTGTTCAGAAGGTTGCGGGTAAACTACCGCAGAATAGATTTCCCGTACCAGGCCTCCGGTGCGTCGAGCCGCAACAGATCCGCAATGGTCGGCGCGTTGTCGTATTTCATCACGATGCGGTCGATTTTCTGTCCGGCCGGAATCTTGGGCCCGATGACGATATAGGGCACCTGCATCTCGCTCATGGTCTTGCCGCCGTGTCCCGTTCCTTTTCCGCCGTGGTCGGAGGTGAAGATGACGGCGGTCGTCTTCATATCCATGTTCTCCCGCACGCAGTCGTAGATGACGCCCACCAGCGAGTCGACTTTTTGGCAGGAGGCGATGTATTCCGGCGATCTCCATCCGCGTGTGTGTCCCGTGTGATCCGGTTCGCTGATGTACATAAAGGCCAGAGTCGGTTGCTGCTCTTTCACGAAGTCGCAGAAGAGCTGGGTTGCTTCGTCATCGTCGTCGCGAGTCGCCCGGACAAAGTCGACGGCCTCTTTTTCAAACAGATAGCCGATCCCTTCCCACGAATAGACCACGCCGGTCACCGCCTCCGGCCGCTGGTCGCGCACGACGCTGAAAATCCCCGGAAACATCCCGTATTTGGTGGTGCAGATCGGTTCCACCTCCGGGGTCTTGCTCCCCCACTCGGTGAATCCGTGCATTTCGGAGCCGGCCCCCATCAGCAGGGTGGCCCAATTGATGGCGCTCGACGAAGGCAGTACGCTCCGCGCTTCGGTGGTGTAAGAGCCCGCTTTCATCATCCGTTCTATGTTGGGGAACGCACCGGGATTTTGGGTCAGTATCTCAGCGCTGAAGCCGTCCGTACCGATCAGGATGACGTGTTTCACCTTCGGTGCCCGTGCCGTGGCCGACTCGGCCGTCAGAGAGGCCCCTCCGACGAACGCTGCTGTCAGAAAGAGTGCGATTGTTTTGTTTTTCATATGAAGTTAAATTTGGGTTAGTCGTTCTGTTCACACGGAAAAAGAGGGTCACAATCCCCGCTTCCGCACTGCTTCGGCGAGCTGGTTCAGGGCGCGTTCGAGCACCGACCGCGGTGTGCCGATGTTGAGCCGTTCGAATCCGGTTCCCTCGACGCCGTAAATAGAGCCGTCACCCAAGCCCAGTCCCGCCTCTTCCACGAGGAAACGGTTGAGCTCCTCCTGGGTCATCCCCCAGGCGCGGAAGTCGAGCCACATCAGGAAGGTCGATTCCGGTTTGTAGCACTTCACCGACGGTAGCTCCTTCTGTATGAATTCATAGACGAAATCGACATTTCCCTGCAAGTACTCCAGCAACTGGTTCATCCACTCGTCGCCCTGCTCGTAAGCGGTCTGCAAGGCCACAGCACCGAAGATATTGCCGTTTTCGATATGGATTTTGTCCACTTCGGCCTGATAGGCAGCGCGGCGTTCGGCATTCGGAATCACGGCTGCCGCTGTGGAGAATCCGGCCACGTTGAAACTCTTGCTCGGCGCGATCAGAGTCACCGTTCGGTTGGCCAGATCGTCGTTCAGTGCAGCGATGTGCAGGTGCCGATGGGGCCGGAAGATGAAGTCGCAGTGGATTTCGTCCGAAATGATCGTGACGTCGTGTTTGCGGCACAACTCGCCGATTTTCAGGAGTTCGCCTTTCGTAAAGACCCGTCCGGTCGGATTGTGCGGGTTGCACAGAATCATCGCGCGCGCCTGCGAGAGCTTGGCGTCCAGATCTTCGAAGTCGATCCGGTAGCCGCCGCAGCCGCCCTCTCCTTCCGGATCCTGAATCAGCGGGTTGTTCAGCACCTTGCGTCCGTTGTTCCGGATGGTGTTGGCGAACGGGTGGTAGACCGGCGGCTGAATGACGACGCCGTCGCCCGGCTCGGTGCAGCTGAGCATGGCGAAGGTCACCCCCGCCACCACGCCGGGCGAAAAGGCGATCCACGACGGGTCGATCTGCCATTCGCCTCGTCGTGCCATCCAGCCGCAGATCGCTTCGTGGTAGCAACGAGGACGGAAAGTGTAGCCGAAAATCGGATGTTGCATCCGTTTGTGCATCGCTTCGACGATGAAGTCGGCCGTGGCGAAGTCCATGTCGGCGATCCAGAGCGGAATCACCCGGTCGGTGCCGAAAATGGTCATCAGGTCTTCGTATTTCTCGCAGGCGGTGCCGCGGCGGTCGATGCAGGTGTCGAAGTCGTATCTTTTCATGGTTCGTTGAAAATGCGTACAAATTTAGAGAATAAGGGGTATCTTTGCAACGTTTTCAGCACTGTTTTGCAAGTATATTATGGATCAAAAGCATACGAATAAGAAGCGTCCGTTCGGCGGACGCGACGGCCGGAGCGGTCGTTCTTTCTTCCGGACGCGGCGCGAGGAGGCGCTGCGCAGCGAGGAGGAGGCCGAAGAAGAACGCGGAGACGAACGGACGGAGGGGCCGGTGTTCAAGGATTTTCGGAACGACTTCAAGAAGAAGGGGCCGAAAAAGGAGTTCAAACAGAAAGAGTTCGGCCCGCGGCGGGATGCGACGCGGAGCGAGGAAGATCGTCCGGAAGGGAGGAAGAAACGGGCGTATGACTCGGATAAACGGCAGCCCTACTCCAAGAACAATAACAACAAGAAGCAGGCCTATTCCGATAAGCGCTCCTCCGACGAGGGGCGGGAACGCAGGCGGCGGTATGAGGAGTCGGCGCAGGCGATGCCGGCGGAGATGCGGCTCAATCGGTTTATCGCGATGTCGGGCGTCTGTTCGCGGCGCGAGGCGGATCAACTGATCGAGGCGGGCGAGGTGACGGTGAACGGGGTGCGGGTCGATCAGCTGGGTTCGAAGGTGCGGCCGGGAAAGGACGAGGTGCGGCTCAACGGGGAGTTGCTCAAGGGGGAGAAAAAGGTCTACATCATCCTGAATAAGCCGAAGGGGTATGTGACGACAGTGGACGATCCGCATGCGGATCGGACGGTGATCGACCTGTTGAAGGGCGAGTGCAAGGAGCGGGTCTATCCGGTGGGGCGGCTGGACAAGAATACGACGGGGGTGCTGTTGTTGACCAACGACGGCAATCTGACCAAGGAGCTGACCCATCCGAGCTACAATAAAAAGAAGATCTATCACGTTTTTCTCGATAAGCCGTGCAGCGAGGAGGATATCGAGAAATTGACCGCCGGGATCGAGCTGGAGGACGGGCCGATTCGGGCCGACGAGGTGAGCTGGGTGGAGGGGAATATGCGCGAGGTGGGGGTGGAGCTCCATTCGGGGCGCAACCGGATCGTGCGGCGGATGTTCGACGCGCTGGGATACGAGGTGGTGAAGCTGGATCGGGTCTATTTCGCCGGTCTGACGAAGATGGGGCTGCGGAGAGGCTTCTGGCGTTATCTGACGCCGAGGGAGGTGGGGATTCTGAAGTCGAACGCTTACGATTGACGTTTTTTCTTGTGCAGATAGAAAAATCCTGCGGACACATAATCATCAAAGTGTCGTCCGCGGGATTTTTCGTTTTCAGGCGGTGTCGGTCTTTCAAAGCCACTCGCGCAAGGCCGACCAGGCGGCGAGCTTCCGTTCATACGACCACGAGGCGTTGGCCGGGCTGGTGGACGGCAGGGTCAGCACGGCCCTCCCCTCGCCTATCGTGTCGAGACCGATGTGCTTCTTGAAGAGCCGGAAAGCAGGGCCGCCGTTGAAGGCCACGGCCCGAATCGAGGGGTGGGCCGTCAGCAGAGCCGGTATGTCGTTCGGGGCCTCGTCTACGATGTGGCTGTCCAGACTCCCCGCCCGGCGGCAACTGTGACACACGTCCCACAGGGCGATTCCGGTGCGGCGCAGCAGGGCTAATTTGTCGGCATAGCATTCCGGCACACCGTCCGCTCCGCCCAATGCGGCCATGATGCGCCAGAAGGCGTTGTGCGGAAAACCGTAATACTCTTGTTTGGCGAGCGATGCGACGCCCGGCATCGTGCCGAGGATCAGAACTCGGCTCGTCGGGGTGACGACGGGGGCGAAACTATGCAGGATTTCCATTATTTTTGTATCGGGGCCTTGTGGGGCTCCGTTGGACGAAATTATGAAAAATCGGGTAAAGAAGACCGTTCCGGTCTTGGAAATGAGTTGCGCCGTCTGTGCGGCGAGCGTGGAGAGCACGGTGAGGGCGTTGCCGGGGATATGCGAGGCGTCGGTCAATTTTGCGGCCGGTACCTTGGGGGTCGAATACGATCCGTCCGAGATCACTCCCGAACAGATGCGCGAGGCGGTGCGGGTGATCGGTTACGACCTGATTATCGACGAGGAAAATGCTGTCGAGGCGCAGGAGCGGGAGCAGCGGAGGCACTATCGGGCGTTGCTGCGGCGGACGCTTTGGGCCTGGGCGTTGTGTGTGCCGTTGATGGTCGTGGGAATGGGGTGGATGCATGCGTCGTGGTCGCCGTGGGTGCAGCTGGGGCTGACGGTGCCGGTGCTTTTCGTCTTCGGGCGCGGATTCTATGCGACGGGGTGGCGGCAGGCTAGGCATGGAAAGGCCAATATGGATACGCTGGTGGCGTTGAGCACCGGTATCGCCTTTCTATTTAGCCTCTTCAATACGCTGTTTCCGGAAGTGTGGCGGGTTCACGGGCTGGAACCGCATGTCTATTACGAGGCGGCGGCGATGATCGTGGCTTTCGTCTCGGTGGGCAAGTTGCTCGAAGAGCGGGCCAAGGGGAGCACCTCGTCGGCTATTCGGGGGTTGATGGGCTTGCAGCCGAAGAGGGCGCGTCTCGTCGGGGAGGACGGGACGGAACGGGAGGTGCCGATTGCGCAGCTCCGGCCGGGCGATCGGATCGCAGTGCGTCCGGGCGACCGGATTCCGGTGGACGGACTGGTGGTCGAGGGGGCTTCGTATGTGGATGAGAGTATGATCAGCGGCGAGCCGCTGCCAGTGTCGAAAAATCCGGGCGATGGAGTGTGGACGGGGACGATTAACCAGCGCGGCGCGTTCGTTTTGGAGGCGCGGGCGGTGGGTGCGGCGACGGTGCTGGCGCGGATTGTGGAGATGGTGCAGCTGGCGCAGGGAAGCAAGGCGCCGGTGCAACGGATGGTGGATCGGGTGAGCGCGATTTTCGTGCCGACGGTCATCGGTATCTCACTCGTGACGTTCGCGGTGTGGATCGCTTTCGGGGGCTGGGCGAATTTGACTTATGCCCTGTTGGCGGCGGTATCGGTGCTGGTGATCGCCTGTCCGTGCGCACTGGGGCTGGCGACGCCGACGGCGTTGATGGTGGGGATCGGACGGGCGGCCGAACGGCAAATCCTGATTAAGGACGCGTTTGCGTTGGAGAATATGTGCCGGATTGATACGGTGGTGCTGGACAAGACGGGCACGCTGACCGAGGGGAGACCGGCGGTGACGGAGTGGCTCTGGCTGGCTCCGGAGGCTGCGCGCGGGCGGTTGCAGGCAGTTCTGCTGGGGGCGGAACTGCGGTCGGAGCATCCGTTGGCGGCAGCTGTGGTGGCGGCGCTTTCGGAGGCTGGGATTGCGGCGGCGGAGGTGACCGATTTCCGCAGCCTGACGGGGAAAGGGATTGCGGTGCGGGGAGAGGACGGTGAAACGTATTGGGTCGGAAGCCGGGCGCTGGCTGCGGAGTATGGAGCGGAGGTGTCGGAAAAGGCGGGACGGCAGATCGAGGCGTGGCAGGCGTCGGGAAAGAGCGTGATCGGATATGGGCGGGGGAATGAACTGTTGGCCGTGGCGGCGATCGCCGATCCGGTGAAGCCGACTTCGGCGGAGGCGGTGCGGGAGTTGGAGCGGATGGGGATCGAGGTGCATATGCTGACGGGTGACGGGCGGAAGACGGCCGAGGCGGTGGTTCGGGAGCTGGGCATCGGGCATCTCCAGGCAGAGGTGCTGCCGGACGATAAGGAGCGATACGTGCGGGAGTTGCAGGAGCGGGGACGGCGTGTGGCGATGGTAGGCGACGGGATCAACGATTCGCAGGCTCTGGCGCGGGCGGATGTGAGTGTGGCGATGGGGCGCGGGACGGATATTGCGATGGATGTGGCGATGGTGACTTTGATGAGTTCCGACCTGGCGCGTTTGCCGCAGGCAGTGCTTTTGTCCCGGCGGACGGTGCGGGCGATTCGGCAGAATCTCTTCTGGGCGTTCATTTACAACCTGATCGGGATTCCGCTGGCGGCGGGTGTGCTCTATCCGGCTTACGGAATCCTGTTGAGTCCGATGCTGGCGAGTGCGGCGATGGCGTTCAGTTCGGTGTCGGTGGTGCTCAACAGCTTGAGGCTCAAGTGGAGCCGGTTTTAAAACGGATCGGAATACTTTCGGCTGTCGAACGGCCCCGCCCCGGGCGATCGCCCCGCACACTCAGGCACGTTGGGCAGTGTAGGCTATCTCGGATACTGCTATTCTTCATCGGCGGAAGGCAGCAATGGAGTCAACCTGGCTTTCCACGCGACGGCACTTGGTCCCAACAACGCGAGCAGCCGCGGCCTCGGTTTTCAGTTGCGTTGCCTCTCGGAATAAACGGGCTGCGTGAAAAGCCGGGGCTACTCTACCCTAAAATCCGAAGATTAATTTTTACATTTACATAAAATGACGATTCATAAATTCAAAACCAATGCGAAATGCGGCGGGTGCGCGGCTGCCATCGGCACTGCGCTGGAGAAAAATGGAGTGGCGACGGGGGCGTGGTCGTTGGACTTGACGGGGCCGGATAAGGTGTTGACCGTCGAGAGCGATTTGACGGCGGCAGACATTGTGCGTATCGTGACGGAGGCTGGTTTCCGGGCCGAGCCGCTGGAACGGTAGGTGCGATATGGTCGAGCAAGTGGTTTTTACCCTCCGCGCACGTCCGCGCGGCTTTCATCTGATTACCGACGAGGTGATGGCCGCGCTGCCTGCGTTGCCGGAAGCGGGGCTCCTGCATCTGTTTATTCGCCACACGTCGGCGGCCCTGACGATCAACGAGAATGCCGATCCGGATGTCCGGGTCGATTTGGAGGCGATCTTCGATCGGCTGGTGCCGGAGCGACAACCCTATTTTCGGCATACGCTCGAAGGGGACGACGATATGCCGGCTCATGCCAAGGCGTCGCTCGTCGGGTCGGGCGTGACGGTTCCCATCGCAGGCGGTCGGCTGGCGTTGGGGCGGTGGCAGGGAATTTATCTGGGCGAATTCCGAGACTGGGCGCAAGGACGGGAGGTGGTTGCCACCATCGTGGGATAAAACGCGAAAATATGGAATTGACATCGGTGACAGAGGCGGAATATCCTGCCTTGATTGCTTTGTGGGAGGCTTCCGTGCGGGCGACGCACGATTTCCTGTCGGAGGCGAATCGGCTGTTCTATCGGGAACGGATGCCGGGGTATCTGCGGGCGGTGCGGTTGGTGGCGGCACGGGACGACGGAGGGCGGATCGTGGCTTTTCTCGGGACGGCCGGGGCGACGGGGAGTATCGAGATGCTTTTCATCGCTCCCGAGTGGCGTGGGCGGGGAATCGGCGCACGATTGGTACGCTATGCGGTCGACGAACTCGGTTGCAGCCGGGTGGAGGTCAATGAACAAAACACGCAGGCGGAGGGATTTTATCGCCGGATGGGGTTCGTCCGCAGGGGGCGATCGGATTTTGACGGAGAGGGGAAACCGTATCCGATTTTGCAGTTGGAACTGGCTGACGATGAGGAGGGTTTTCGAAAATAATCGAATGATATGAATTTGACGATTCTGTTATTGCTGGCTCTGAGTCTCTGTTTCGACTCGTTTGCCGTATCGCTTTCGTGCGGGATGGCAGTGCAGGAGGAGGGTGCGGTGCGGGGGCGGATGTTTCGTTTTGCGGTGGTATTGGCTGTGTGTCAGGGCGTGGCGCCGCTGATCGGATGGACGGTTGCGGCGAATTTTCGGGCGGCGATCGAAGCGTATGACCATTGGGTGGCTTTTGTGCTGCTGGCGGTGTTGGGCGGGAAGATGATTTTCGACGCTTTCGGAACGGACGAGGGGGAGGATGGCGGCGAGGCGGAGCAGCTGTTCGGTTGGGGGCGGAATGTGACGCTGGGGATTGCGACGAGTATCGATGCCGTGGTGGCGGGGGTGGCGATGGCGATGTTGCCGCTGACGATCGTGCCGAGCGATTCGCAGTGGATCAATATGTTGGCGGCGGTTTTGGTGATTGCGGCGGTGACGCTGACGGCTTCGTTGGCGGGGTTGCTGCTGGGGCGACGCAGTCGGGATCGGATCGGTTGGCGGGCGGAGCTGGTCGGCGGGGTGATTTTGGTGTTGATCGGCGTGAAGGTGCTGGTGGAACATTTGACGGAATAGATACTCCGTTTATTCCGAGAGGCAGCGCAACGGAAGACCGTGGGCGCGGGTGTCAGAAGTGGTGGTGTCGAACCATGACATGCCGAAACTTGCACTTATGCCATAAGTATCTTTGGCAGAACAAGACCAGTGGGAACCGCTGCCGCCGATGAGTCTGAACGCGCCGTCCGTGGGGTGGCGGAAGCCCGGGGCGCGCCCACAGGGCGTTTTACTGGCAGCCTCTACCCTAAATGCCTCTGCCTCCCATTTATTCCGAGAGGCAACGCAACTGAAAACCGTGGGTACGACCGTGCGTATGGCTGGGATTGAGCCATGTTGGTTTGAAGTCGAGCCAAAAACAGTGGGAATTGTTGAACGAAGCAGAGTAGCTGTACCCGTATCCGCCGGGACCTACCAGTTCACCATTGGAACGTTCGCGGTAGCCCGGGGCGGGGCCCGATGAGAGGTAGGCAAAGGGAGGTAAAAATTCGAATGACAAAGTAAAACATAGAAAAATGAGACGTTTTTTCATCTGTTTGGTCGGCCTGCTTTGGGGAGTAGGCCTTGCCGCTGCGCGAGAACTCAAAGTATTGCAAATCAATATCTGGCAGGAGGGAACGGCTGTGCCCGGCGGTTATGACGCACTGGTCAGCGAGATCGAGTATGCCGATGCTGATTTCGTGATGCTCAGCGAGGTGCGGAACTACAACGGCACCCGTTTTTGCGACCGGATCGTCGAGTCGTTGCGGGCGAAGGGAAAGAACTACTATTCGTTCAAAAGCAAAGATTCGGGGCTGTTGAGCCGCTTCCCGATTTCGGACAGCGTGACGATCTTTCCGGAGAAAGACGACCACGGGAGTATGTACAAATTGGTTGCTACCCTGCCGGAAGGGCAAAAGGTGAGCGTCTATACGATCCATCTGGACTATCGGAATTGCGCTTACTATCGGGTGCGGGGATACGACGGGAGCACGTGGGCGGAGTTGCCGGAGCCGGATACCGATTTGGCGAGCATCCTGGCGGATAATGTGGCGTCGCAGCGGGACGACGCGATCCGGTTATTCTTGGCCGATGCGGCCCGGGATGCGGCGGCGGGCCATCTGATTTTGCTGGGAGGCGATTTCAACGAGCCGTCGCATTTGGACTGGACGGAGGCGACGCGCGACAGTGCCGATCATCGGGGAATGGTGGTGCCGTGGACGGTGACGACGCTGCTGGACGGAGCGGGATACGCGGATGCCTATCGGGTGAAATATCCGAATCCGGTGACCCATCCGGGCTATACCTATCCGGCGGACTGTCCGGGGGCGGAGATGCGCCAGTTGCTGTGGGCGCCCAAGGCGGATGAGCGGGAGCGGATCGATTTCATCTTCTACCGGCCGGACAAGCGGCTGAAGTTGCGGGAGGTGACGATTTTCGGGCCGCGGGGCTCGGTGCAGCGGGGGAGGCGGATGGTGGAGCATTCGCAAGACCCGTTCCTGCTGCCGGCGACGGATAACTGGCCGACGGATCACAAGGGGGTGCTGGCGACTTTCCGGGTACGGTAATTCGGCAGTGAAAAAATTAGAGGGGGTGGAATTTCCTTAGGAAATTCCACCCCCTCTCGATTGTCGGGGTACCAGGATTCGAACCTGGGACCCCCTGCTCCCAAAGCAGGTGCGCTAACCGGACTGCGCTACACCCCGAACGTTGAATGTGGCGTAAAGATAGTGCTTTTTCCTGCGCTGACCAAACCCGAGGGCGGTTATTTGTTCAGCATAGCGATCGCGGTCTCGTGCAAAGCCTGTGCGGAGGCGATGATAGAATCGCCCGTCTCCGGCTCGCCGCCGTAGTAATCGGTAATGGTTCCGCCGGCTCCGCGAATCACCGGAATCAGGGCGGCGATGTCCCACCGGCTCATAATCGGGTCTACCAGTATATCGGCCCGGCCCGTCGCCAGCAGGCAGTAGCCGTAAGCGTCGCCCCACGTCCTCAGGAGTCGGCATTCGCGTGCCAGCTCTAAAAAGGAGGGCAGGTTCCGATGCAGTTCGATGTCGAGCAGGTCGGTGGTCAGCAAAGTCGCGCCGGCCAGCGAGTCACAGTCGCGCATCCGTGTCGGCACGCCGTTCCAAAGCGCCACCCGGTTGTCGCCCACGATCAGGTCGTCCAGCAACGGGTTGTAGATGGCACCGTAAACCGCTTTCCCGCCGACCATAATGCCGATCAGGGTGGCGAACAGCGGGACGCCGTGGATGAAACTTTTCGTGCCGTCGATTGGGTCGATGATCCATTCGACCTGCGATTCGGTGTCGGGCGAGGTCGCCGGATGCGTGCCACTCTCCTCGCCCACGATCGTGCCGCCCGGAAAACGGGTTTCGATCTGCGAGACGATATACTGTTCGATCTCTTTGTCCGCCAGCGTCACCGGCGAGCGGTCGGATTTGTACTCCACTTGGACGCGACCGATGTATTTCTCGACCGTCTCCCGAATCGTCGGGGTCAGCGAACGGACGAAATCCGAAAATGCTTCGAATGTGAACATAGTACTATGGAATGTGCATGAATTTATGGGTCTGGATGGAGATGTTCCACCGCGGATCGGCTTTGGCATACTCCACCAGCACGGGGGTGATCTCCTGATAGCGGCTCCACTCGGGTTGCAGGTAGAGGCGGCAATGCGTCGAAACCTGCGTGGCATTCTCTTCGGCCCATTGCAAATCCTTTTCGGTCTCGATAATGACCTTGAGTTCGTCCGCCCGCAGGAGTACTTCGGTCAAAGGCGGTTGTTGCCGCTTCGGCGAAAGACACACCCAATCAATCGTACCCGACAGCGGGTTGGTTCCCGACGTTTCGATAAAAATTTCCAGCCCCCTCGCCTTGAGTGCACTGGTGAGCGGTTCGAGTGGATACAAGGTCGGTTCGCCGCCCGTAATGACAATGGCCTGTGCCGGCAAGGCCGCCGCCCGCTCGACAATCTCGGTCACCGGCGTCGGCGGATAGAGCCGGGCGTTCCAGGTGAATCTGGCGTCGCACCACCGGCACCCCACGTCGCACCCCCCCAATCGGATAAAGTAGGCCGGTTTACCCGCGTGGTACCCCTCGCCCTGAATGGTGTAGAAGTCTTCGACCAGCGGCAGCAGGCGGCCGCCGTCCAGAAGATCGTCCATATGCGTGTGATCTGTCATGTTATTCGTTGTCGCAAACGGCATAGAGCGCACCGAGGTTTCGCCCGGCCCCGTCGTAGTCCATCCCGTAGCCGACCAGAAAGAGGGGTTCGGTCTCGAAAGCGGCGTAGTCGATCCGCAGCGGGTTCGACTGTTCGGTCTGTCGGTAGTAGACGCTCGGTTTCAGGAGCAAAGTCGCCACTCGCACACTTCGCACCCCGCGCTCACTGAGCATGTGGTACAGCGTGCCGATGGTTCTGCCCGTCTCCACGATGTCCTCGGCGATCAGCACGTCCCGCCCTTCGACCGCTGCCGTAATGGGCACATCGACCGATACGGTTCCCGACGAGGTCATGCCCGCGCCGTATGAGCCGAGTTTGACGAAAGCGACTTCGAACGGCCCTTCCAGCTGCCGGAACAGCTCCCCGGCAAAGACGAAAGCGCCGTTGAGGGTGACCAGCAGCAACGGTCGTTCGGCGTCGGCATAGTCGTGGTTGATCGTCGCGGCAAGGCGCGAAATCGCGCTCCGGATCGCGTCGCCGGAGAGGTAGGGCCGGAAACGGCGGTCGCGGATCGTTATCGTTTCGGTTTCGGAAGTCACTGCGGGTGTAGGCGTTTTGCCGAAAAATTTATACTTTCGCAAAAATACGAAATAAATACCCTATTCCTATGCAACCGAAAGTTTCGATTATCATGGGCAGCACATCGGACTTGAAGATCATGTCCGAGGCGGCCAAATTCCTGGACGAAATGGGCATCCCGTTCGAGATCAATGCCCTCTCGGCGCATCGCACGCCGGATCTGGTGCTCGATTTCGCCCGGAACGCTCATACGCGGGGGGTGAAGGTGATCATCGCGGGTGCGGGCGGCGCGGCGCATTTGCCGGGGGTGGTCGCTGCGCTGACGCCGCTGCCGGTGGTCGGGGTGCCGATCAAGTCGTCCAATTCGATCGACGGGTGGGACAGCATCCTCTCGATGTTGCAGATGCCGTCGGGCATTCCGGTGGCTACGGTGGCGCTGGACGGGGCTAAGAATGCGGCGATTCTGGCCATGCAGATCATTGCGACGGGCGAACCGGAGTTGCAGGCCAAAATGCTGAAGTTCAAGTCTGAACTGGCGGATAAGATTGCGCAGGCCAATAAAGAGCTGGCCTCGGTGGAGTTCAAAAACCGGGTGCGGTAGGCGGACGGAGGTTGATTGGGAAAGAGAGCGGCGCTTTTCGCCCGTCCGGCGAAAAGCGGTCGATTTTGCGCGAAATTTGCTGGAATGCGCTGTCGGGAGCGGGCTCGCTCCATGGAAAATCAACCGAATGTAACGCATGGAATCGAATGTAATTTCAGCTTTTGTACTCACGCTGCTGGCCGGTCTCTCGACGGGGATCGGCAGCCTGATCGCTCTGTTGGCCCGGCGGACGAATCGGCGTTTTCTGTCGTTTGCGCTGGGTTTTTCGGCGGGGGTGATGATCTATGTGTCGTTTGTGGATCTTTTTCCGCAGTCGATGCGTATCCTCGGCGAGGGCTATGGCGAGCATTGGGGAGGGGTGGCGACGACGGCGGCTTTTTTCGGAGGGATTCTATTTATCGCTCTGATCGACCGGCTGGTGCCGTCAGTGGAGAACCCGCACGAGGTGCGCAGTGTCGAAAGTATGCGGCTGGAGTTGCGGAATCGGGACGGAGGGCGGCTGGCCAATCCGAAGCACATGATGCGGACGGGGCTGATGACGGCGCTGGTGATCGGGATTCACAACTTTCCGGAGGGGATCGCCACTTTTATGGCGGCGCTGGAGGATCCGCGGATGGGGCTGGCGATCGCCGTGGCGATTGCGATTCACAACATCCCGGAGGGGATTGCGGTTTCTGTGCCGGTCTACTATGCGACGGGGAGCCGGAAGCGGGCGTTTAAATTTTCGTTCCTCTCGGGGTTGGCGGAACCGGTGGGAGCGGTGGTCGGGTATCTGATTTTGGCGCCGTTCCTGACGCCGGAGATGCTGGGCTATATCTTCGCGGCGATTGCGGGGATTATGGTCTATATCTCGCTGGACGAGTTGCTGCCGGCGGCGCATGAGTACGGCGAGCACCATGTGGCGATCTGGGGGTTGATTATCGGGATGGCGGTGATGGCGGCGGGTATCGTGGCGTTTCATTAACGAAAAAGGTATGGGAAATCGGGTGACACGGTGGTGGAAGGGGCATTCGATGAACGAAAAACTGATGTATCTGTTGATCGTGGCGTTGGTGATGGGGATTGCGACGCGGTGGCGTTTCGTGTTCGGCGAGGCGGCGGAGGCGTTTCGGCATATTTTTGTTTCATAAAATATAGCGGAGAGCGGGATGTTTTCTGAATGAAACGATGAAAAGGATTTTTGTGATCGATTGGGTGTTGATTCCGGCTTTTGCCTTTTCATTCTTCACCGGACTGGGATTGCATACGGTAGGGCATGGACATCACCACGGAGGATGGCATGTGTGGACTTTCCTGCACATCTTGACGAGTCTCGCGTTTTTGATTGCGGTCGTGTTTCATGTGACGACGCATCAGGCTTGGTATCGTGGGATTGTCAGGGGCGGAATCGGCCGAAAGAGTAAGTGGACGGCAGGATTGTCGCTGCTGTTTCCGGGTTTGGTGATTACGGGGCTTGTGCTGCTCGGTGTGAAAGGGATGCACTCGCCTGTCGGACTGTGGCACTACAAAATCGGAATCGCCACCGGTGTGGTGGCGATTGGACATGGGATTGTGCGGTTCCCGATTTTGCGCCGGTCGCTGAACCGGTCAAAATCTTGAGATTCAGGCGGGGGGGGCGAAGAGTTACTCCGCCTTTTTCACCAACTCCATCCCTTTGCGCAGAGCCGCCTCGTTGGCCGGTATCATCTTGTGTGCCCGCTCCGGCAGCGAGTGTCGGAGGCCTTCGATGACATTTTCGATCGTCACCAACGGCTTGATTTTCAGAAAAGCTCCTAAGACGAACATATTGAATACCTTGGCATTCCCGCTCCGGGCCGCTTCGACCGCCGCGTCAATGGTATAGATATCCAGATCCGTTCTGCGCGGCGCCCGGGTGATGCCGTTCGGGTCGTAGAGCAAAGTCCCGCCCGGCTTGATCGACTCTTCGAATTTGTCTAACGACTGCTGGTTCAGCACAATTCCCGTGTCAAACTCCTGCAAGACCGGCGAACTGATCTTCCGGTCGCTCAGAATCACGGTGACGTTGGCCGTCCCGCCCCGCATCTCCGGCCCGTAGGATGGAATCCAGCTCACCTCCTGACCCTGCATCACGCCCGAGTAGGCCAAAATTTTGCCCATCGACAAAACGCCCTGACCTCCGAAACCGGCTATAATGATCTCTTCTTTCATAGTGTGTCGTTATTTTTCAACAGCCGCCCCTACTGAGGTCGTGTCTTTCAAATCCCCCAACGGGTAGGTGGCGTGCATGTTCTCTTCCATCCACCGATTGGCCGCCACGGGCGACAGTTTCCAGCCTGAATTGCAGGTCGCTACGATCTCGACGAAGGAGAATCCTTTGTTGTTGATGGAATTCTCGAACGCTTTTTTAATCGCTTTCTTCGCTCGCCGCACATTGGCCGGAGAATTGACGCTCTGCCGCGTCACATAGGTCACCCCGTCCAGCAAAGCGAGCATGTCGGCCACTTTGAACGGATAACCGTTCAGCTCCGGCGTCCGTCCCATCGGCGTAGTGGCGGTCTTCATCCCCAACAACGTGGTGGGTGCCATCTGTCCGCCGGTCATCCCGTATATCGCGTTGTTGATGAAGATAATCGCAATGTTATCCCCCCTATTCGCCGCATGGATAGCTTCGGCCGTCCCGATGGCCGCCAGATCGCCGTCCCCCTGGTAGGTGAAGACGAGTTTGTTGGTGCAAAGCCGCTTCACGGCCGTAGCCACCGACGGCGCCCGCCCGTGCGATGCCTGAATCCAGTCGATGTCGATGTAGTTGTACAGAAAAGCCGCACATCCCACCGGCGTAATCCCGATGGCTTTGTCCTCCGCGCCGAGATCGTCGATCGCTTCGGCCACTAGCTTATGCACCGTCCCGTGCGAACACCCCGGACAGTAGTGCATCGTGGCGTCCAGCAACAAGCGCGGACGGTCGTAAACCCGATTGGCGTCGGTTTCGGCTATTTCGAATATAGGTGTCTCTGCCATAGCTTACAATCCTCCAGTTTCAGTCATAAATTGCTTGAGGGCTTCGTAGACTTCGCGCGGCGAGTGGATGATCCCTCCGGTACGTCCGAAGTGTTGCACCGGTATTTCGGCGTTCCCTACCGCCATCCGCACGTCTTCGATCATCTGTCCCATACTCAACTCCACAGAGAGGAATCCTTTGGCATGCTGTGCCGCCCGCCGGATCGCTTCGCTCGGGAACGGGAACAGGGTGATCGGACGGATCAGCCCGACCTTTAATCCCGCTGCGCGTGCGTCTTCGACCACCTTGGCGCAGATCCGCGACGAGGCGCCGTAAGCCACCAAAATATACTCCGCATCGGAGACCTCCATCTCTTCGACCCTCACCTCTTCGCGCTCCATCCGCTCGTATTTCGCCTGCAACTTGTGGTTGTGCCGCTCCATGGTCTCCGGATCGATGTAGCACGACGTCACGATATTCCGCTCTTTCCTGTGTGCGCCCTTGCCGATGGCTGCCCACGGACATTCTTTACGAATTTCTTCCTCGGTGCGTCTGGGTTTTTGCGGGCTCAGCCGCACTTTCTCCATCATCTGCCCGATCACGCCGTCAGCCAGAATCATGGCCGGATTCAGGTACTTGAAAGCCAGTTCGAAAGCTAAATCCACGAAATCGTTCATCTCCTGCACCGAGTTCGGCGCCAGCACCGGCATGCGGTAGTCGCCATGTCCTCCACCCTTCACAACCTGGAAATAGTCGGCTTGCGACGCCTGAATCGTCCCCAGCCCCGGCCCGCCGCGCGATACGTCGATCACGACGCACGGCAGCTCCGCTCCCGCCAGATAAGAGAGCCCTTCGCACATCAGCGAGAGTCCCGGGCTCGATGTCGAGGTCAGGACGCGTTTCCCCACCGACGCGCCTCCGTAAACCATATTGATCGATGCTACCTCACTCTCGGCCTGCAATACGACCATGCCGGTGGTCTCCCAAGGCCGCAGTTCGGTCAGTGTCTCCAAGACCTCCGACTGCGGGGTGATGGGGTATCCGAAGTAGCCGTCAGCCCCGCACCGCACAGCGGCGTAGGCGAGCACTTCGTTCCCTTTCATCAGTTTGATATCTTCCATCTCTTATGCTTCTTTTTTCTCGCGGTAAACGACGATGCAGCTGTCCGGACATACCACGGCGCACCCGGCGCATCCGATGCAGGCGTCGGGTGCTGCCATATAACAGTAGTTGTACCCTTTGGAGTTGACTTGCGGGTTCAGTTCGATGGTTTGTGTCGGACAGGCCTCGATGCAGACGCCGCAACCTTTGCAACGTTCGATGTCTACGACGATCTTTCCTTTTATTTTGGCCATGGCGTATGTTCTGGAGTTTGTGCTCAATACTAACGTACAAATGTACTCGGAATGTTGTTCGGCACAGGGGCTAGTTTGAGTTCGGATACGGAGGCCAAAAGCATAAAAAATAGGGTAATGATCTGTTACCCTATTTTTTAAGGATCGACTTATTTCGATATCCAAACTTCTGTGCTCCGTTCTACTCGTCGAGCGAGTGGATCACCAGTCCCGACCGCAGTTTCGGTTCGAACCAGGTGGTTTTCGGCGGCATGATATTTCCCGTATCGGCAATGTCGATCAGTTGTTTCATCGAGACCGGATATAAAGCGAACGCCACGGCCATCTCCCCGCTGTCCACGCGGTCGGCCAACTCCTTGAGGCCCCGAATCCCGCCGACGAAGTCGATGCGTTTGTCTGTCCGCAAATCCTTGATTCCAAGGATTTTGTCTAATGCCAGATTCGACAGGATCGTGACATCCAATACCCCGATCGGATCGCTATCGTCGTAGGTTCCGGGTTTGGCCTTGAGTTCGTACCACTGTCCGTCCAAATACATGGCAAAGTCATGTAATTCAGCCGGTTTGTAAATCTCTTTGCCTTTTTTCGTCACGATAAAATCGGCTTCCAAAGCTGAGAGGAGTTGTGCCGGCGTCAAGCCGTTCAAATCCCGCACCACTCGGTTGTAGTCAATGATTTTCAGCTGGTTGTCCGGGAAAATCACTGCCAGAAAATAGTTGAATTCTTCCGTACCGGTATACGTCCCCCCGGCTTTGAGAAGAGCCTCCTTTTTTTCGGCCCCTACCCGCGCCGCGGCAGCTGTCCGATGATGTCCGTCCGCCACATACAAAGCCGGAATTCGGGCAAAAATTTCTGTAATCTGCGCAATCGTGTCCGGATTGTCGATCACCCAAAATTTATGGCCGAACCCGTCCCCCTCGGCAACGAAATCATATTCAGGTGCTTTCAAAGCCGTAATTTGGCGGATGATGGTATCCATCTCATCCTGTGCGGGATAGGCGAAAAATACCGGTTCGATATTGGCGTTCTGGTTCCGCACGTGGATCATGCGGTCTTCCTCCTTGTCCGGCCGGGTCAGTTCGTGCTTCTTGATCTTGCCGTCGACGTAGTCCTGAAAATGGCACGCTGCCACCAGGCCGTACTGCGTCCGTCCGTCCATCGTCTGGGCATAGACGTAGTAATGTTCCTTGTCGTCCTGCACGAGCCAGCCGTTTGCTTTCCACGTTTTAAAATTGGCCACAGCTTGGTCGTAAGCCTGAGTGGAGTGTTCGTCGATGATCGGGTCGAAGTCGATCTCCGGTTTGATGATATGGAGCAGCGACTTCTCCCCCGCTTCCGCCTTGGCTTCTGCGGAGTTCAGCACGTCGTACGGGCGCGAAGCGACCTCTTTGGCCCAGGCTGCCGGCGGCCGTATTCCCTTGAAAGGTTTGATCTGTACCATAAGTCTATTTATTCACCTGAAATTTAGTCACTCCGTCTTTCAGGAACGACACGATCTGCCGTGCCGCCGCCAATCCGGCATTCACGTTGGCCTCTGCGGTCTCCGCTCCCATCTTTTTCGGGGTGGTGAAGAAACGTTTGTCGAATTTCTCGGCCAGTTCGGCTGCGGTGTCCGGCAAAATGTCGGTGATGTATTTCAAATCGGGGCGTTCCGTCAAGGCCTTTGCCAAGCCTGCTTCGTCGATCACCTCCTTGCGGGCCGTATTGACCAGTGTAGCGCCCTTCGGCATCGACATCAGCAGGTCGTAGCCGATGGAGC
Source organism: uncultured Rikenella sp. (assembly GCF_910579375.1). GTDB lineage: Bacteria > Bacteroidota > Bacteroidia > Bacteroidales > Rikenellaceae > Rikenella. The sequence continues at coordinate 815 of NZ_CAJTUJ010000002.1, read as the reverse complement.
CCTTGGTCTCTGCCGTCGCCGGAATGTGCAGCGACAGGTAGTCGCTATTCCGGTACAGTTCGGCCACGGACGAAGCCATCTTCACTCCGTCGTTGGCGAAGATGGCCGGGTCGGTAATGAACGGGTCGTAGGCAGATACCTCCATCCCCAATGCCTTTCCGTACCGCGCCACGATCCGCCCCACGTTTCCGTAAGCGTGGATCCCCAGCCGTTTGCCGCTGATTTCGGTTCCTGTTCCCGGCGTGAACTGGTTGCGGGCCATGAAGATCATCATCGCGATGGCCAGTTCAGCCACTGCATTGGAGTTCTGTCCCGGGGTGTTCATCGCTACGATCCCGCGTGCGGTGCAGGCCGCCAGGTCAAGGTTGTCATACCCTGCCCCGGCCCGAACCACGATTTTCAACTTCGGCGCTGCTGCAATTACATCTGCTGTCACTTTGTCCGACCGCACGATCAGCGCGTCGGCGTCCGCGACGGCGGTTTTCAGTTCGTCAACGGAGGTATATTTTTCGAGTAAGGCGCACTCGTATCCTGCTTCGCGGGCAATAGCTGCGATGCCGTCGGTGGCTTGTTTCGAAAATGGTTTCTCGGTCGCTACTAATATCTTCATAACAAATCGTTTAACGTACATTTATTGTCATTGATTTACCGCCTCGAACTGTTCTTTTTCTGAAGAAAAAGAACCCAAAAGACTTTCGACGGATGCTAACGCATCCTCCCGCTGCCGGCGGCCCAAATCTCGGTTTGTTCGTTGGGCTGTGGTTTTCCGGCGCAGCGCGCTTGGGTTATTTGCCCGTTATTTAGCGCGCTCGCCG
>NZ_CAJTUJ010000001.1 GCF_910579375.1 uncultured Rikenella sp. | reverse complement strand
TCGGCTCGTGCACCGACTCCTCTTACGAAGACATGACCCGGGCGGCGTCGGTGGCGCGACAAGCGGCGGAGAAAGGTTTGACCGTTCAGGCGCAATACATCGTGACGCCGGGATCGGAGCAGGTGCGCTACACGGCGGAGCGGGACGGACTGTTGCGCGATTTCGAAGCGATCGGCGGCATCGTCATGGCGAATGCGTGCGGGGCCTGCATCGGGCAATGGAAACGGCATACGGACGATTCGACACGGGCGAATTCGATCGTCACCAGCTTTAACCGGAACTTCGCGGCGCGGAACGATGGAAATCCGAAAACCCATGCTTTTATTGCCTCGCCGGAGGTGGTGACGGCTATGACGATTGCGGGACGCATTACTTTCAACCCGCTGACCGACACGATACCCGATAAGGAGGGAACGGCGGTGCGGCTGGATGCGCCGACGGGCCGGGAGCAGCCCGCCGCAGGGTTCGCAGTGGACGATCCGGGTTATCAGGCGCCGGCGGCGGACGGGACAGATGTGACGGTGGTTATCGCGCCGGATTCTCAACGGCTGCAACGGCTGGAGCCGTTCGCGGCATGGGACGGAGAAGATTTCGAGGGGCTGCGACTGCTGATCAAAACGCGGGGGAAATGCACCACCGACCATATCTCGATGGCCGGGCCCTGGCTCAGGTTTCGCGGGCACCTCGAAAACATTTCGGACAACTTGTTGATGGGGGCGACCAACGCTTTCGCGACGGAGGGACGGGATGCGGTGAACTGCGTATTGAATCCGACTCTACCGGGGCAGACATACGACAAGGTCTCGGCTGTAGCGAAGGACTATAAGGCCAAGGAGGTGGGAAGCATCGTGGTGGCGCAGGAAAACTACGGCGAGGGTTCGTCGCGGGAGCATGCGGCGATGGAGCCTCGGTTTTTGGGGGTAAAAGCGGTGCTGGCGCAGTCGTTCGCCCGGATCCACGAGACCAACCTCAAGAAACAGGGCATTCTGGCCTTGACTTTCGCCCATAAGGCGGACTGGGAGAAGGTGCGGGAAGACGATACAATTTCGATACTCGGTCTGAAAGACTTTGCACCGGGGGTTCCGATGACCGTCGTGTTGCAACACGCGGACGGGACTACCGAAAGTTTCGAGGCCGAACATACTTATAACGAGCTGCAAATTGCCTGGTTCCGGGCGGGGAGCGCACTCAACTTACTGAGCAAAAAAACGAACGCATAATGAATAAAATCACCATCAGCAACGGAGTTTTGGAGGTGCCGGACAAACCGGTCATTCCTTTTATTGAGGGGGACGGCATCGGAGTGGATATCTGGCCGGCGACGCGGCGAATTGTCGACGCGGCAGTCGCGGCTTGTTACGGCGGGCAACGGCAGATCGAGTGGCGGGAGGTGCTGGCTGGTCAAAAAGCGTTCGACCGGACAGGCGAATGGCTCCCGGCTGAGACGCTGGAGATTTTTCGAGAGTACCTCGTGGGGATCAAAGGGCCGCTGACCACGCCGATCGGCGGAGGGATTCGGTCGTTGAACGTCGCTTTGCGGCAGGAGCTCGATTTGTACGTCTGCCAGCGTCCGACCCGTTATTTCCAGGGGGTCGTGACACCGCTCAAGCGGCCGCAGGATGTCGACATGGTGATTTTCCGGGAGAATACGGAGGATATCTACGCCGGAATCGAGTGGCAGACAGGAACGCCGGAGGCGATCAGGTTGCGGGAATTTCTGATCAACGAGATGGGGGTTCGGAAGATTCGCTTTCCGGAGAGTTCGTCGTTCGGCATCAAACCGGTCTCCCGGGAGGGGACGGAACGGCTCGTGCGGGCGGCGATTCGGTATGCGATCGACCATCGCCTGCCGTCGGTGACTTTGGTGCACAAGGGGAATATCATGAAGTTCACCGAGGGTTCCTTCAAGAATTGGGGGTACGAGTTGGCGGAACGGGAGTTCGGCGGACAGACCTTCACTTGGGCCGAGTGGGAACGGATTAAGAAAGCGGAAGGGGAAGAGGCTGCGAATACGGCTCAGACGGCGGCTGTGAACGCGGGCAAAGTCATTATCAAAGATGCCATTGCCGACGCTTTCCTACAGTGGACGCTGCTCAAACCGCGGGAGTTCTCGGTGATCGCCACCCTGAACCTGAACGGGGACTATATTTCGGATCAGCTGGCCGCCATGGTCGGCGGCATCGGGATCGCGCCGGGGGCCAATATCAACTACACCACGGGACATGCCATTTTCGAGGCCACGCACGGGACGGCGCCGATCCATGCTGGGAAGAACAAGGCCAACCCCTGCTCGCTCCTGCTCTCGGCGGTCATGATGCTCCAATACATGGGATGGGCAGAGGCTGGAGAGGCTATTATACGGGCCATGGAGAGCGCATTCGTCGAGGGAAAAGCGACCTACGATCTGGTTCGTTTTATGGAGAACGGCACCCGGCTCTCGACCAGCGAATTTGCCGATCTGTTGATCGCGAAAATTAACGACAAAGGAGATGAATAAAGACTATCTGATATACAAGCTCTCGGAAACCGTCAAGGAGACTTCGCGGATCGAAAACGACCTCTTCAAATGCTTCGGCGTGAAACGCGGGCTGCGGAATGAGGATCACTCGGGGGTGCTGGTCGGTCTGACCAACATCGGCGACGTGGTGGGCTACGAACGGCTGGCCGACGGCAAAGGTTTGAAAGCCATTCCCGGCAAACTGCTCTACCGGGGGATCGACGTGGCCGATCTCGTGCACGGCGTCCAGGACGAAGAGCGGTTAGGATATGAGGAGACGGCCTTTTTGCTGCTCTCGGGCTACCTGCCGGACAGGGAGGAGCTGGACACCTTCACCAACCTGCTGAACGAACAGATGGTCTTGCGCCATGCGGCGAAGATGAACATCCTGCAACTCTACGGGAACGACATCATGAACATCCTGGCGCGGTCGGTACTGGTGCTCTACGCTTTCGACGAGAATCCGGACGATACCTCGCGCGACAATCTGGTACGGCAGTCGGTAGACCTGATCGCGAAGTTTCCGTCGATCATCGCCTATGCCTACCACACGATGAACCACAACAAGAACGGCGGGTCGCTGCACATCCGGATTCCGAAACCGGGCTTCTCGCTGGCCGAAAACTTCATCTACATGATGAAGGGTTCCAAAGGATATACCCCGCTGGATGTCAAAGTATTGGACCTGTGCCTGATTCTGCATGCGGAACACGGCGGGGGGAACAACTCGACCTTCACGACGCGGGTGACCAGCTCGTCGGGGACGGACACCTACTCTTCGATCGCAGCAGCGATCGGTTCGCTGAAAGGGCCGTTGCACGGGGGAGCCAATTTGCAGGTCATCGACATGTTCGCCCACTTGCGAGAGGTGATCTCGGACTGGACGGACGAGGCGGAGATCAAGGCTTACCTGATGCGGATGCTGCGCAAGGAGGTGTACGACAAGAAGGGGTTGATTTACGGGATCGGACATGCGGTCTACACGATTTCCGATCCGCGAGCCCTGCTGCTCAAGGAGATGGCACGTTCGCTGGCCCAGGAGAAGGGACGGGAGAAGGAGTTCGCTTTTCTCGAATCCGTCGAACGGCTAGCCGTGGAGAGCTTCATGGAATTCAAAGGCAACTCGGTGAACAAAAAGGTGTGCGCCAATGTGGACTTCTATTCGGGCTTCGTGTACGACATGATCGGATTGCCGCGGGAGGTCTACACCCCGTTGTTCGCCATGTCGCGTATCGCCGGATGGGTGGCACACCGGACAGAGGAGCTGAATTTCGACAGTCGGCGCATTATCCGGCCGGCCTATAAGAATGTCGCTCCAGCTACGGAATACAAGGCGTTGGAACAACGGTAGCCGCATCTCCGACCACAGAGAGGGGGAAGACATGGCAAATGTCTTCCCCCTCTCTGTTTTAATCCTTTTTTACTCCTGCGGAACTATTTGCGCGAAACGGTATTCGAGTTCTGATTGTATGCTTTTGCCACGCATCTCCACGCTCCGTCGATCTTCAGAAGCAACAAATAGTCCGTAAAATCGATTCGGCCACCCCATCCCTCTTCCAATACGCGCACGACGGCCACAGTCTCCTCTACGGCAAGGACATCTACGCGAGCCTTGAATCCGGAACCGGCTCCCACCGTATCCACGTTCCGGTAAAATCGGTCGATGGAGCCGCGTTCCAACACTCCGTCCAGATAGCCGAAAAGTACGGCATCATCGACGAAAAGAGTTCTGGCATGCCGGCTGTCTCCCTCGGCAACACTCTTGACAAACTTCATAGCGGCCTCCTGTACAGCCTCGTATTCTATAATTTCGCTTCTCATGTTTTTGTTTTCTTTTTGCCGGCAAAGTTAGAACGGTGTTCCGGTAACCGCAAGTACCGAAAAATTATTCATATACCGAAAAATTATTGGGTATGACGTGATCGAACATTATCACTAATTTTACAGCGAATCCCACCCGGAACACCTATGGCCTACGAAAGAAAAATACCGATCGACCTCGATTGTCCGCTCCGTTTGACGATGAGTCTGATCGAATCGAAATGGAAATCCTGTATTCTTGACGAAATGCGTACCCGGCCGGAAGGAATACGGCCGAGCGAGATCCACAAATGCCTGCCGGAAGCCACGCCCCGCGTACTGGACATACAGTTGAAAGAGATGGTGGAGGACGGGCTGGTATCGAAAACCATTTTTCCGGAACTGCCTCCCAGATCGGAATATAGGATAACTTCGCTGGGGCTCTCGTTGTTGCCCATCATCGATGCCATGATCCGCTGGGGCGAGGAACATATGGATATCTTCGAAAAGAAATACCGGAAAGGCTTTTAATCCGGTTCTTGCGAACAAAAAAGAGCGGCTCCGGGGTATGCCGGCAGCCGCTCTGAAGAGCAAAATAGCATCCCCCTACACCAGCCGCGCCAACATATTCTTCACATTGTTCGCAATCCGCTCCTCCGTCGCCGGTTCCATGCCGCGGTCGAACTTCTCGCCCGTAATGTGTTCGTACAGTTCGATATACCGTTCGCTCACGCTGTCCACGAACGCGTCCGTCAGCTCCGGCATCACATCCCCCTTGCGCCCCTGGAACCCGTGTTCCATCAGCCATTCGCGGACGAACTCTTTGGAGAGCTGCCGTTGCTGCTCGCCCCGGTCGAACCGTTCTTGATAACCGTCGGCATAGAAATAACGCGAGCTGTCCGGCGTGTGCACCTCGTCGATCAGGTAAATCTCGCCGTCTTTCTTGCCGAACTCGTACTTCGTATCCACGAGGATCAAACCGTGTTGAGCCGCAATCTCCGTCCCGCGTTCGAAGAGCTGCATGGCATATTTTTCGAGCACCGCATAATCCTCCGCTGAAACCAGTCCCCGGGCAATAATATCCTCTTTCGAAATATTCTCGTCATGAAGCCCCAGTTCCGCTTTCGTAGTCGGCGTGATAATGGGTTTCTCGAATTTCTGGTGTTCGCGCATCCCCTCCGGCAGCGGCACTCCGCAGATCGACCGGGCCCCGGCCTTGTAATCCCGCCACGAACTCCCCGTCAAATAACCCCGGACGATCATCTCCACGGCAAACGGCTGGCATTTGTACCCCACCGTCACCATCGGATCGGGCGAAGCGATCTTCCAGTTCGGACAAATATCGGTCGTCGCGTCCAACGCCTTGGCTGCAATCTGGTTCAACACCTGCCCCTTGAACGGAATCCCTTTCGGAAGCACCACGTCGAACGCCGAAATGCGGTCGGTAACGACCATGGCCAAATATTTGTCGTCGATGTCATACACATCGCGCACTTTGCCTTCGTACAAAGATTTCTGACCGTCGAAGTGCAGATCGGTCTTTACCAATGCTTTCGCCATTTTTATGACTATGTGAAATTTAGTATGTGTCTCTATCGCATCAATCCCGCGGCGCCCCGTGTTTCTCGAACGCCTGCACGATGTGTTTGACCAATTCGTGCCGCACGATATCCTGCTTGTCGAACTCCACGACCCCGATTCCCTTGATTCCGCGCAGCATCCCGATGGCAGGCATCAGCCCTGAATCTCCCTGATGGGGCAAATCGACCTGCGTGACATCTCCGGTCACGATAAATTTCGCATTGCGCCCCATCCGGGTCAGAAACATCTTGATCTGCGACAACAGGGTGTTCTGCGCCTCGTCCAGAATCACGAAGGCGTTGTCCAGCGTCCGTCCGCGCATATAGGCCAGCGGCGCAATCTGCACAATCCCCTCGGCCATATAGTCCTGCAACTTTTTCGGGGGAATCATGTCGTTCAGGGCGTCATACAGCGGCTGCAAGTAAGGATCGAGTTTCTCCTTCATATCCCCCGGCAAAAAGCCCAGCTTCTCGCCCGCCTCCACCGCCGGACGGGTCAGGATAATCCGCCGCACCTCCTTATTTTTCAAGGCACGCACCGCCAGCGCGATCGCCGTATAGGTTTTCCCGCTCCCCGCCGGCCCGACGGCGAACAGGAGGTCGTTTTTCGCATACAGCTCCACCAACTTCCTCTGGTTAGTCGTCCGGGCACGAACGATATTTCCGTTGTTCCCATAGACGATGACATCCTCCGTCCCCGCCGCCGTATCGCCCTCTCCCGCCACAGGACGCCGATCGACGGTCGGCACATCGAAAATCTGATCCAGCACCTCCGGCGAAAGATGCCCATAGCGCCGAAAATAGGCGACCAACTGCGCAAACCGCTCTTCGAAACGGACGATCTGCTCCTCCGACCCCAGTAACTTCAACGTCCCACCCCGCGCCACGATTTTCAATTCGGGGAACTTTCCCACCAGACGATGGAAATTGACATCCGCCGCCCCGTAAAAATCCGCCGGGTCGATCGTTCCGTCGAGATCTATGATCTTTTCGCCCATAAAAACCAGAAACAGCTCTATTTCAGAATCATATAGCCGATCGAAATCGCCACTTTCTGCTCCTTGACCTTCAGACCGGAGATATAATCTTCCGCTCCCCGCTGCTGATTGGCGATTTTCGAGAAGTTGCCGCAATACCGCGCATCGATGGTCAATCGCCCGAGATCAACCCCGACACCCGCCTGATAGCCCATCACGAAGTTATCGAGTCGCGGAGCCACTTTCGCCTCTTTCAATCCGACGTTCATCACCTCGTCCATCGGAAAACGGAACGACGGCCCGGCCATCAGCCGCACGATCGAAAATTTCCATCCCACCAGAACCGGCACTTCGATCCAGTTGGAGCGCACTTTCAGTTTATCGTTCGTAACAGTTCCGTCCGCCGCCTTCGTTTCGACCGGGAACGATCCGCTGGTACGGCTGTAGACCACCTCCGGCTGGATCAGGAAGCCCAGCGGAAGCCGCACCCGCGCCTGGAGCCCGATTTCGAACCCCGGCTTGGTGCTGCTTTCGGAATAACGATCCCGATCGGCCGACGAAAAGGTGTACTTCAAATCCGAGCTATTGATCAACAGGCCGCCTTTCACCCCGAACTGTACGGGCGATGCGGCATGCACGCCGCTCAGCGCAGCCACGCAAAAACAGATAGAGAGCAATGTTTTCTTCATCATGCGAAATAAAAATAACGGGGCAAATATACTCCAATTTTTCGCTTACAGCAACGGGCTGAAAAGTCGTGCCACCGACTCCTTGAGCATCTCGCCCCGCGGACGGGTCGCCCAGTGTTTTCGGGTCAGTTTCACACACCCTTCCAGATCCTGTAGGAACCGTCGCTCGATCTGATCCGTCACCCGCGAGTCGTAAATCATGGCCGTCACCTCGAAATTGTCCTCAAAACTCCGATTGTCCATATTGGCCGTCCCGATCGAGCTGAAGTGGTCGTCGATGGTCATGATTTTGCTGTGGTTGAACCCTTCGGTATAAAGATATACCTTGATCCGCGCCTCCAGCAGCTCGGCGATGTACGACCGCGAAGCCCAGTAGACGATCTTGCTGTCCGAGCGCGACGGCAACATGATCCGCACGTCGATACCGCTCAGGGCCGCCACTTTCAAAGCGGTCAGCAGCGATTCGCCGGGCATGAAGTACGGGGTCGAGATGTAGATATGATCCGTCGCCTTGTTGATAGCGGCGAAATAGGCCTGCATAATCGTTGCCCAATCCGAGTCCGGCCCCGAGGTGGCGATCTGCACCGCCGTCTCTCCGGCGTTCATTCCCGCCGGCGAGAGATACTTCTCCTTGTCCCGCAGCTGAATGCCGGTGGCGAAATACCAGTCCGTGAGGAAGGTCAGTTGCAACATGTGTACCGCCGCCCCCTCAATCTTCAGGTGGGTGTCGCGCCACGGGCCGTATTTGGTGCCGTGCAGATAGCGGTCGGCGATATTCAACCCACCAGTGTACCCCACCCGACCGTCGATCACCACGATTTTGCGGTGGTTGCGGTAGTTGATTTTGCTGGTCAGCCACGGAAAGACGACCGGCATGAAACAGTGAATCTGTATCCCCGCCTCGCGCAGCGAACGGATAAAACGCCGCTTGAGGTTCCAGCTCCCCACGTCGTCGTAAATGAACCGCACCTCCACCCCGCTCCGGGCCTTCGCTTTCAGAATCTCGACGATTTCGCCCCCCAATTCGTCGTTTTCGAAGATATAGTATTCCAGATGGATCGATGATTCGGCCCGCCGCAAAGCATCGATCAGCGATGAAAAGGTCTCCTCGCCGTCGTTCAACACCTCCAGCCGATTGTCGGTCGTCAACAGCGATTTGTTGTTATTGAGCAACAGCGTGATGATTTCCCGGTTCGCCGCTACCACCGGGTTGGAAAAGTTGTCCATCTCGCGCAACTGCCGATAGCTCAGGTGTTCGAACTGCTTAAGGTCTTTAATTTCCTTACGGTTGAAGATTTTCTGTTTGCGATAGTCCTGGCCGAAAAAGACGAAGAGGCCGATGCCGACAAACGGCAGAAGAATCACCACGGCGATCCACGACAAAGCCCGAATCGGATCGCGCCGCTCGTGCAACACGGTGAATACCGTCGCGATAACCAGCAAAAAGTAGGATACCAGTAACGCGTATATGAGGATACTCCACCAGTCCATGCTGGCTAAATTAGCAAATTTTCCGCCAAATCGTTCGATTCGGACAAAATCTGCTCCCTCGACAGCGGTACGGTGAACAATTTTGCCCGATATTTGCAGAAGAAAGAGGCAAAGAATTCTTCTTCTCGAGAGTTCGGCACTTTAATTATATATTTCGAAAAAAGAACCAAACGATATGAATCAGGCATTGAACGTCCTGCTGCGCGCCGCCATCGCCGCTGCGGCCAGCGACCGCGAAAAATTCGTCGATCGGGTCAGCGGACTGATCGAAGACAAAGTCGGCACCTCCTCCCAGACCGCCCAGAAGGTAGCGGGCGGAATCGACCAGCTGGTAGATATGCTCGACCAGCAGCTCTTTTTCCAACAACTCACGTCCGATCATCGGACGGCCGACGGCGAACTGGAAAAAAAGATCGACCGGCTGACGGCCGCTATCGATAAACTCAATGCGAATCTGGAAAAACTCTCCGATCGATGAAACCGACCAATCTCTACGTAGGCTACCTGAAAATCAAGCGGGCCGGCGAAATCACCGGAATCATCATCGGACAGGGTTTTGACGAGCTCATCGCCCGTTCCTGGATCGGGCGACGCATCCGCAAACGGCGCATCCGGAAGTCGAAACCGGTCTATACGACCGAAGAGCGGCTGCGGCTGACGATCGAGGACCTCGGGCCGACCTACATCAAGTTCGGTCAGATTCTGGCCGACCGACCGGACGTCGTGTCGGAACGGTTCCGGAGCGAGTTGAAAAAATTGCAGTCCCGCGCCCTGCCGTTCGACGACCGACAGGCCCGCAGCCTGATCGAAGACGAATTGGGGGTGCCGATCGAGAAGGTGTTCGCCACGTTCGACGACACCTGTATGGCTTCGGCTTCGATCGGACAGGTCTACGGCGCGACGCTGGCGGACGGGACACCGGTGATCGTCAAGATACGGCGTCCGAAAATCGAGCAGAAGATCAAGCTCGACCTCTACCTCATGCGTTTTCTGGCGGCCAAACTGGCCAAGAACTATCCGGAAATGGCCGCGCTCGACATCGTCGGCGTGGTGGACGAATTCGGAGAGAGTATCCTGCACGAGCTGGACTACAGCTATGAGGCGGCCAACATCCTCCGCTTCCGGCAGATGTTCGAAAACGACCTAACAGTCTACATTCCGAAAGTCTATACGGAATACACGACCCGCCGACTGCTCGTCATGGAACGGGTGACGGGCATCACGCCGGACGATCCGATGGTGCTGAAAGCCAACGGACTGGATACGCAACAGATTGCATTGAACGGAGCGAATGCCCTTCTGACGATGATTCTGCGCCACGGGTTTTTCCACGCCGATCCGCATGCGGGCAACATCTTTATCCTGCCGAACAATGTTATCGCATTCATCGACTTCGGGATGGTCGGGGCGCTGACACCACGGGACATGGATTTTCTGGCCAACATTTCGATCGGCTTCGTGCGGCGCGACCCGGCTACGGTGGCGGATGCCTTGATCTCGTTGTGCAACGTGCGCTTCTTCAAAAAACGCGACGAACTGATATTCAGCCTCCAGCAGATGATCGCACAATACAGCCACGTCGCGATCGAAAAGCTCGATTATGCGGCGATGATCCAGCAATGCATCAACCTGATTACGAAATTTTCACTTCAGATACCGGGCGGTATCTTTATGCTGGTCAAGTCTTTGGCAACCATTCAAAAAGTGGCTGAAAAACTGGATCCGGACATTCCGTTCACGCCGTTGATTGCGCCGTATGCCAAGGATGTCATTATGAATCGCTTCTCGCCCCGCAAACTGGCCGGAGAGCTGTATCAGACCTTGAAAAACTACGCCAGTCTGGCCTCCAACCTGCCGAACGACATCAGTGAAATCCTCTATAAGCTGAAACAGGGAGAGATACGCCACAACATCCGCTTCGAAAACAGCGAGATGTTACAGAAGGCGGTGCGGAACGTCGGGTTCAGGATGGCCTACGCCTTGATCCTCGTCGGATTGTTCATCGGCTCGGTCTTGCTGATCAATACGCGCTCCGACTTAGGATATGCGAAGTTCCTGCTCTGGGCCTCTTCGATATTGATTTTTATTCTGATTTTCAAGTGGATGTTCCGAAGAAAATAAACTGTCGCTTTATATTCTGAAGAACAATCCGAGGATAACGAACACGGCGTATGCGATACTCGCTACGCCGTTTGTTATACCGAACATCGCCCCGATCCGCGACAGATCGTCCGGACGCACGATGAGATGCTGATAGAGCAATAATGCGAGAAAAATCGCCGCTCCGATACAGTACAAAATCCCTCCTCCCAAGCTAAATCCCACCACCGCCACCATCGCCGCGGTAACCGCATGCAGCAAAACACTGACCCACAACGCTCCCCGCACACCTAACGCTGCCGGAATCGAGTGCAATCGCTGCGAACGGTCGAAATCCACATCTTGCAGGGCATAAATAATATCGAAGCCCGTGACCCATGTCAATACCAAAACGGACAACCATACGGGAACAATCGACAAAGTCCCCGTCACGGCGATATACGCTCCGCACGGCGCCATCGCCAGCCCCAACCCCAACACCGCATGACACAACGCCGTAAATCGCTTGGTATAGCTATACCCGAGCACCACCAGCAACACCACCGGCGAAAGCCAGAGAGTCAGTCGATTGAAAGTCGCGGCAACGACCACAAAAGCCACCGCATTGAGCACCACAAACCACCTCGCCGCCCGAACGCTAATCTTTCCAGCAGGAATCTCCCGCCCGGCTGTCCGCACATTCTGCGCATCGAATCGCCTGTCGATCAAACGATTGAACCCCATCGCCGCATTTCGAACAAAGACCATGCAGGCCAATATTCCCACCAAAATCCAAAAATCGAAACCCCTTTCCAACACCCCTAAAACATAGCCGATCAACGCAAACGGCAACGCAAATGCCGTATGTGCGAATTTCACCAAAGAGAAGTAATGCTTTAGGTTTCCCATCCGGATAGACTAAAAATGAATCAAATAAGGTTTTAAAACCTCTGCCAGCCTCCCCACATCGCGCGACGGATTCGCCACCACCACATTGGCCTGCTCATAATAGGCCTCCCGCACCGCCAAGGTGTCGGAAACATACTGCAAAAGCTCCTCCGGCGACTTGCCCGCCAAAAGCGGACGACAAACTTTCGCCGAAGCCAACCGATCGGCCAGCATCGCGGGAGCCAATTTCAAATAAACCGTCACCCCGCCGGCATTCATCGCCTCCATATTTCCGTTAAAACACGGCGTTCCACCTCCGGTAGAGATGACAGCATCTCGCTTATTGGAGAGAATCTCCTGCAAATAAACACGTTCCAACTCCCGAAATCGCTCCTCTCCCCGCGTCGCGAAAATTTCCCCGATCGTCAGCCCCTCTCCCGCCTCGATCGCCTTGTCAAGATCGACAAAATCATACCCCAACCGACTCGCTAGCGGTCGCCCGAGCGTCGTCTTTCCGCTCCCCATAAAACCGATCAGGAAAATCAACATCTCTTAAAAATGACAATTAAAATAGTTCCAGTTGATTATCCTCTCCAAGAGAAACAGATTCTTCACCCTCTACCTCCACATCGGTGACCGTAGTCGCGACGGACTCCATCGCCGCAGCATCCGTTTCCGGCTCTTTCCGTAAAGGCTCCAGCCAAACCACCTCGGCCAACGTCAGGTTCGAAAGCCGCTTCCCTTTCGCCCGATGGCTCTTCACGCCGATAAATTCATCGGCATCCACCACCTCCGGAGAGCGCTCGTTGTACTTGCCGCCATATTGCAGCTTCACCACCGGATATTTATCGCCATTCAACGTAACGAACTCGTTTTCAGGCTCGACGAACTGCTGCGGACGCTGATCGCACTGCTCCGCCTGGAAGCGTTTGATGTAGTGCAATCCCTGCTCCCGATCGATATACACCACCGTATAGATCTTCTCCGGATCGTACTTTTCGACAAAAAGCAGATTCTCAGGGAAATGCTGCCCCAGATCGTAATTGGAGGTATAATACTGCGCATCTTTGGTAAAGACCACCAACCGGTCGTCGCCCACGAATTCACCCAACAACTCGCCGCGCTCCTCCGTATTGAGGCGGTTGATGTCGTGGTCGAACCAGACATTCTGGCCCCCCAAAGTCGAAGCTCCCCGCTCTTTCATGACAATCTTGTGGATCGCATAGCGCGAAAAGAGATTACCCTGCGACTGCCGTCCCTTAATCACCAAATCGCCGAAATTGAGGTCGGTAATCAACTTCTTCAGCCGCGGCCGCGGTTTGAAATAGATTTTCAAAGTCTCCGCCTCTCCGTTCGGATTGACGCTCATATAGAGCACCTCGCTCCCCGCCTCCCCTTTCGTGATGTCGTACTCGCGATCGCGCGTAATTCCCTTGATGGCGCACCGTTTCATCATAATCGCCCCTTTCAGCCCATCCCGGTAGAGCACATTATAGATCGTCCGATCGTCGTTCCGCTTGAACACCCCGATGTAGAGGATGTTCTTGCTGAAAAACGCCTTCTCCGACACTTTGGTAATCACGTACTTACCTTGCTTATTGAAGATAATCACGTCGTCGATGTCCGAGCAGTCGCACACGAACTCCTCTTTCTTCATCCCGGCTCCGATCCCATAGAAACCTTCCGCCCGATTGACATACAGTTTGGCATTGGCCACCACCACCTTAGCCGCTTCGATCGTATCGAAACTCCGAATCTCGGTCTTCCGCTCCCGCCCCTTGCCGTGCTTCTTTAAAATATTTTGATAATACGCAATCGTATAATCCGTTATCGTCGCCAAGTGATGTTCCACTTCAGCAATTTCCGCCTCGATATTCCGGATCTGTTCGTCGGCCCGGAAAGCGTCGTATCGCGAAATCCGCTTGATCTTGATCTCCGTCAGCTTAACGATGTCCTCGCGCGTCACCTCCCGCCTCAATTGTGCCTTGAACGGCGTCAACTCGCGGTCGATGGTTTCGAGCACCCCTTCCCACGTCGTACACTCTTCGATCGAATTGTAAATCCGATTTTCGATAAAAATCCGTTCCAACGACGACATGTGCCACTCCTCGTTCAATTCACCCAGCCGGATTTCGAGCTCCCGTTTCAAAAGCCCCTTGGTATGTCCCACCGACCGCCGCAACATATCGCTCACCCCGATAAACAACGGTTTTTTATCCTCGATCACACAAGCGTTCGGAGAGATCGAGACTTCGCAATCCGTAAAGGCATACAGCGCGTCGATGGTCTTGTCCGGCGACACATCGCCCGAAAGGTGCACCACGATCTCGACATTGGCCGCCGTATTGTCGTCCACCCGCTTGATCTTGATCTTCCCTTTCTCATTGGCCTTGAGGATCGAGTCGATCACGGTCGAGGTGCTCTTCCCATACGGAATTTCACTGATGACCAGAGTCTTTTTATCCAGTTTCGTAATCCTCGCCCGCACTTTGACCGCTCCGCCGCGCATCCCGTCGTTGTACCGCGAACAGTCGATCAAACCGCCGGTCGGAAAATCGGGATAAAGCGTAAATTCCTCGCCTTTAAGATAGGCGACAGAAGCTTCTAAAAGCTCGATAAAGTTGTGCGGCAGTATCTTGGAAGCCAGCCCTACGGCAATCCCTTCGACCCCCTGCGCCAGCAACAGCGGAAACTTTACCGGCAGCGTCACCGGCTCCTGATTCCGCCCGTCGTACGACAGCATCCACTCCGTGGTCTTCGGATTGAACACCACATCCAGCGCCAGTTTCGACAACCGCGCCTCAATATATCGCGGCGCCGCCGCACTGTCCCCCGTGAGGATATTCCCCCAGTTCCCCTGCGTATCGACCAGCAAATCCTTCTGCCCCAGCTGCACCAAGGCATCCCCGATCGAGGCATCGCCGTGCGGGTGGAACTGCATGGTGAAACCGATGATATTGGCCACCTTATTGTACCGGCCGTCGTCCATCCGCTTCATGGAGTGCAAAATCCGCCGCTGCACCGGCTTCAAGCCGTCGTCCAAGTGGGGCACGGCCCGTTCCAAGATCACATAGGATGCGTAATCCAGGAACCAGTCCTTATACATCCCCGTCAGCCGATGGGCCACCGCCTCTCCGGTCAGCCGCGCATACTTACTCCCAGCCCCCTGTTCCGCAACTTCGGAAGCTGCGGCCGCGTCCACCGGGACAATCGTTTCGTTTTCTTCTATCTCGCTCATCTATAACCCTTTTCCGTAATCTATCTTTTAAATCGCTTCAGTCAGTTCCTGTGCATTTTCCAACTCCTCGACCAAATCCTCCTCGATTTTCAGGTTGTCGATAATGAAATCCTGCCGTTCCTGCGTATTTTTCCCCATGTAGAACTCCAGCAGATCCGAGATCGGATCTCCCTTGGTCAGCCGCACCTTTTCGAGCCGAATCCCTTCGCCGATAAACTCCTTGAACTCATCGGGAGAAATCTCCCCCAGCCCTTTGAACCGGGTGATCTCCGGATTGGCCCCCAGCTTCGCGATCGCCTGCTGCCGCTCGGTCTCGGTATAACAATACCGCGTCTCTTTCTTGTTCCGCACCCGGAACAACGGCGTCTGCAAAATATAAAGGTGCCCGCCCCGGATGATATCCGGAAAGAACTGCAAGAAGAAGGTGATCAACAACAGCCGGATGTGCATTCCGTCGACATCGGCATCCGTCGCGATAATCACCTTGTTGTACCGCAGGTTGTCCATATCCTCCTCGATGTTCAACGCCGCCTGCAAGAGGTTGAACTCCTCGTTTTCGTAGACGATTTTTTTGGTCAGCCCATAAGTATTGAGCGGCTTCCCCCGCAAGCTGAACACCGCCTGCGTATTGACATCCCGACTCTTGGTGATCGACCCGCTGGCCGAGTCCCCCTCGGTGATGAAAATCGAGCTCTCCTCCGCCCGCTCGTTCTTATCTCCCAGATGAATCCGACAGTCCCGCAGCTTCTTGTTGTGCAACGAGACTTTTTTGGCAAACTCCCTCGCTTTCTTCTGAATCCCGCTGATCGCCTTTCGCTCCTTCTCCGCTTCCTGAATTTTTTTCAGCAGTATATCAGCCGTTTCCGGGTTTTTATGCAAGTAATTATCGAGGTGCTCTTTCAGGAAGTCGACCACGAAATTCCGCACCGTCGGCCCCTCCGGCCCCATCTCTTTCGACCCCAGTTTGGTCTTGGTCTGCGACTCGAAAACCGGCTCTTCTACCTTGACGCTGACAGCGGCGATAATCGAAGTCCGAATGTCCGACGCGTCGAAGTCCTTTTTATAGAACTCCCGCACGGTCTTCACCACCGCCTCGCGGAAAGCCGCCTGGTGCGTCCCTCCCTGCGTGGTATGCTGCCCGTTCACGAACGAATAGTAGGTCTCGTTGTATCCCGTCCCGTGGGTCATCGCTACTTCGATATCGTCCCCCGAGAGGTGAATCGCCGGGTAGAGAAACTCGCCTCCGACGCTCTCGTTCAGCAGATCGAGCAGCCCGTTTTTCGACACATACGGCACCCCGTTGAACTTGATGACCAAACCCGCATTGAGGTAGGTGTAATTCCGGAGCATCGTCTCGATAAACTCGAAATTATAGCGATAATCCCCAAACACAGTCGTATCCGCCACGAACCGCACCCGCGTTCCATTCTTCTCGCCGGTCGAATCGGTATGCTCCCCGACTTTAGAGCCCGCCTGGAACTCGATCGTCCTGGCCTCGCCGTCCCGCGTACTGGTTATCGTAAAGGTCGAAGACAAGGCATTCACGGCCTTGATCCCCACCCCGTTAAGCCCGACCGACTTCTTGAAAGCCTTGGAGTCGTACTTCGCCCCGGTATTCATTTTCGAAGCCACCTCTTCCAACTTCCCGAGCGGAATCCCGCGACCGTAGTCCCGAATCGTTACGGCCGCATCCTCCACCCAGATTTCGATCTGCTTCCCGAAACCCATCATGTACTCGTCCAGCGAGTTGTCGAGCACCTCTTTGATCAGGATATAGATCCCGTCGTCCGGCTGCGATCCGTCGCCGAGTTTGCCGATATACATCCCCGGCCTCCGCCGGATATGCTCTTTCCAGTCGAGCGTCCGAATATGCTCCTCCGAATAGTCGTTCACTGCCTCTTGCACTGCTGTCATCTCCTAATTTTATTCTCCTACTGATTGATCTTTCTTCCGATAATGTCGCGGCGCGATCTCCTTGTGGGTATCGCACATCAGCGTATTGAGCGTATCCCGCAGCTCCCGTGTCGAGGTGCACGAGACTTCGTTCGCGCCGATAGCCGGCAGAATCCGCACCCGAAACGTATGCGGCGCCGCAATCCCCGAATGATCGAACGCGTCGTAGGTTCCGTCGATCACCACCGGCAGGATGTCCACGCCGCTCTCCTGCGCCAGCCGCATCGCCCCCTCTTTGAAAGCATTCACCTGCCCGGTCTTCGTCCTCGTCCCCTCCGGAAACATGATGACGCTCACCCCACGTCGCAAATAGGCTTCGCACTTGGCCATCATCGCCTTGGCCGCCGCCGAAGCTCCCCGTTCAATCGCCACGTCACCGTGCATCCACAGCACCCAACCGAAAACCGGTATCTTATATACTTCCCGTTTCGACACCCACTTGAAATTGAACGGCAAAACGTATAAAAGCGGTATATCGAGCATCGCCTGATGGTTGGACACGACCACATACGACCGCCCGTAAATGACATTTTCCAGTCCCGTCACCTCCACTTTCCACCACGGACTGAGCCGGTAAATCATCATCGACCAGAACTGCGACACGTGGTGACACACCACCCGATCCCGGTCGAACAGGACGGTCAGCAGCCACACGGTAGCGAACACCGAAAAGATCACCACGGTGAACAAGCTCAACACGGTCAAATAATAGATCGTCCGCAAACGATTCATAATTCTATTTGTATTTTTTATCTATTCTTTAGCTACAAGACGGAACCGTACCTTTTCTGAAGAAAAGGTACCCAAAAGACTTTTGCAGAGGTCGTCCCGGTGGGACGACCACGGGTTCTCTCCGCCTTGTTCGTTGGACTGTGATTTTCAGGCGTGGCGCGCGTGGGGTTCTCGCCCATTATTAGCGCGCCCCCCGAAAATCCAGCCCAACTCAAGGTCAGACACGGCCAAAGCATCCTGCAGGGATGCGCTCTAAAGTTTTTCTGGTTCTCTTTGTTCTCAAAGAGAACGGTACCCTCCGGTTGCTAATGAACAGACAAAGAATTGCAAAACATTAAAATTCGGCACAGGCGATATTTCCGACCGTGATGACCAGTTTACGATCCTTATTCACCCCGCCGACACCCGGAATCACCGCATCGATCGCCTTCCCCGGCGCCGCCGACACCCGGAAAACTCCCGAACGGAGCACCTTGTCCCCCGCCGTCAGGCGATATTCGATCGGAAAGTCCCGTAAATCAACAAACTGCATCCGATTTTCGAACCGATAAATTCCCCGGCCGTTATCCACCTGCGAAATCGCCACATTCGCAAAGATCCGCCGCAAAGCCTCGCTCCGCTCCATCGCCGGCAAATCCACCGTCCCGTCCGCCAGCGAAACCCGCCGATAGTCATCCGCCAAAAAATATTTCCCGCCCGGCACCTCTGCCTCCAGCGAAAGATCGTTCCAACGCTCCAGAAAAGCCCCCTGCAAACCCGGCTTCGTCCACCAATCCGTCACTCCGGCCGTCGTCCGCGACGGAATGAACGGCCGCCCCGACTCATTCTGCACCGTCTCCGGATAGTCCGGACAATAGACATCCGTGTTCCACTCCATCCCCGCACCGTTATAGACGATCGGCCTCGTCCGATCCTTCGCCCGGAGCATCAGGTAGCCCTGATACATATTATATCCGTTCCCCGACCGGTCGCCCAACGACCACATCACCACCGACGGATGGTTCTTGTTGCGTTCGTACATCGCCTCGATCCGCGCCAAGTACGCCTCGCGCCACGCCGGATCGTTCGTCACATTCCCCCCCTTGCTCCGCCGCGTCCCTAATCCCCAAGTGTTTATATCCGCCACATCGCAGACATAGAACCCCAACTCGTCGCACAACTGATAGAAGCTGTAAGGCATCGGATAGCCGTCCGTCCGAACGGCATTGACCCCAGCCCGTTTCATCTCCCGCAACATCGCCCGCATCTGAGCCGTATCCACGTAATTCCCCGTCGAAACCGAATGTTCCGCGAGGTTAACCCCCTTGAACATCACCGGCACACCGTTCACCAGCAACCGCTCGCCCTGCGTCTCGACCGTCCGGAACCCCACCCGGCACGCCACATATTCGGTAAACCGTCCCTCACGCTTGATGCGATAGAGAATCGTATAGAGATTCGGCTCTTCCGCCGTCCACTTCCGCACGTTCGGTATCGAGGCCGTAAAACGGACGGTATCCTCCAGCCGCATCCCCATCTCCACATCGCGGAAATCGCTGTTCACCCGCTTCCCCTCCGGATCGTACAGGTCGTAATAGACCGTCACCGAAAACGGATTGAGCAGCTGGGTTTTCAACAGCATCGCCGTCTCCAGCAGACCGTTGGTATAGCTCGGATCGAGCGTCGTCTGTACCAGATAGTCCCGCATCCGGATTTTCGGCTGAGC
This sequence comes from uncultured Rikenella sp., assembly GCF_910579375.1. Classification (GTDB taxonomy): domain Bacteria; phylum Bacteroidota; class Bacteroidia; order Bacteroidales; family Rikenellaceae; genus Rikenella. The sequence continues at coordinate 38,042 of NZ_CAJTUJ010000001.1, read as the reverse complement.
GAACAGGAAGATATCCCGATCGATCCCTCCCAACCGCCATCCCTCCCAATCCTCCAGATAGCTCGCCGGCGTCCAACGCGGCACCACGATCGCCACCCAGTTCCGTCCCTCGTTCACATATTTCGTGACATCGAATTCCACCGGATTCTTCGAATCGCGGCAACTGAACCCCACCTCGTTGCCGTTGACGAAAACCCGTGCCCCGGCCCTGACCGCTCCGATATGCAGGAAGTGCGCCTTGTCGAACAGGTCGAACTGCACCGTAAACTTCCGAATATAGACCCCCACCGCTCCGTCCGGCACGAACGGCGGTCGCGCCTCTCTGGCCGAAGTAGCAAAATCGTATGCTCGGGAGGCAAAAACCGCCCCCCCCTCTCCTCCGTGCCCCGCCAGCTCCCACGCCCCGGGCAAAGTCACCCGCGGCCAGCTCTCGATCAGTTTTTCCAGCGTATCGCCGTCGCCTCCGACCTCGTCCGGCACCTCCGCCATCGAGCCGAAGAGCCGGAAGCTCCACTCGCCGTTCAACCCGACGAAATATTGCGAACTGTCGAAGTCGTTTCGGAATGCATGCGCCGCACTCCGATAGCTCACGAAGACCGAGCGCGGCAACTCCTGCCCCTGCGACAAAACATACGGGGCAGGGTATCCTTTCGGTCCGGCCTGAGAGCCGTAAGCCACGGAAAACAATGCGATTACGGCAAAGAGTCGTTTCATGGGCTGACGTTTTTCTAATTGGCAAAGATAGCTTTTTTTCGGGATTCCCTTTCAATATCCGGGCCACGAACGGCACCGAAAACGACATTGCCAAAAAACCGCTATATTTGTAACCACATTAAACCGCAAAAGCATGAAAGCATACGTTTTCCCCGGCCAGGGAGCACAGTTCACCGGCATGGGCAAAGAGCTCTACGACACGGTGCCGGCCGCCAAAGAACTGTTCGAAAAGGCCAACGAAATACTCGGATTCCGCATTACGGACATCATGTTCAACGGGACGGCGGACGAGCTGAAGCAGACCAAGGTGACCCAACCGGCCGTTTTCCTCCACTCGGTGATTCTGGCCAAATCGCTGCCGGATTTCAAGCCGGAGATGACCGCAGGACACTCGCTGGGCGAATTCAGCGCACTGGTGGCGGCCGGAGCGCTGAGCTTCGAAGAGGGGCTGAAGCTGGTTTCGAAACGGGCACAGGCGATGCAGAAGGCCTGCGAATTGCAGCCTTCAACCATGGCTGCGATCATCGGACTGCCGGACGAGGTGGTCGAAGAGGTCTGCGCTTCGATTCCGGAGGTGGTCGTGGCGGCGAACTACAACTGCCCGGGCCAGTTAGTCATCTCGGGATCGATCGAGGGGATCGACAAAGCGTGCGAACAGTTGACGGCCAAGGGGGCGAAACGCGCGCTGAAACTGAGCGTCGGCGGAGCGTTCCACTCGCCGCTGATGGAACCGGCACGGGTGGAGCTGGAAGCGGCTATCAAAGAGGCGAAATTCACGACGCCGGTGTGTCCGGTCTACCAGAATGTGGACGCGAAACCGTACACCGATCCGGAGCAGATCAAAGCCAACCTGATCGCCCAGCTGACGGCGCCGGTGCGCTGGACGCAGACGGTAAAAAACATGCTCGCCGACGGCGCGTCGTCGTTCACCGAGCTCGGGCCGGGGAACGTATTGGCCGGTTTGATTCGCAAGGTCGATAAAGAGGCGATTTGCGAATCGAAGAACAGCCTCTAGGCAGGATATTTATCTACTCCGTCGGTCGGTTTTTCTAATTTATATAGAAAAACCGACCGATTTTTTATTACCTTTACCCTGAATCTAAACAATCTCATTCGCAAACCATGGAAAAGATCCTGACAATCAGCTTAGACGGTCGTTCTTTTACGATCGACGAAACGGCGTACAATACTTTGTCCGATTACCTGCACCAGATCGAGATGCGACTGGAACGACCGGAAGAGATAACCGATATCGAACGTCGGCTGGCGGACATACTGGCCGAACTGAATCCGAGTGTCGTCGATACGGACACGGTACGGGTGGCGATGGACCGTTTAGGTTCGCCCGACCGGTTCGGAGCGTTAAAACCGGACACGGCATCTGCACCGAGCGAACCGAAGCGACTGTACCGCAGTCGCAAGAACCGAATGATCGCAGGCGTCTGCGGCGGTTTGTCCGAATATTTCGGGATTGACCCTATTATTGTCCGGCTGATCGCCTTGATCTTGCTCTTTAGCGGCGGTGGGTTCCTGCTTTATGTGATCGGCTGGATCATAATCCCGCAGCGACCTCTCTCTTTTACCACGAAGCAGAGCAATCGATAACGGTAGTCATTACGAGATTATAAATTCCCGACATTTCCCGGGCGCATGAAAAGGTTTCTCTCACTCGACGTCTTTCGTGGCATGGTCATCCTGCTGATGATCGTTCTGAGCAATCAGACGGGAGAGGAGACCTATGCCCTGCTCTCTGCGTCGACAACGACGGGGGAGGTTGCGGAGAGGGGGATCGGCGTGGCGGGGTTGATCTTTCCATTTTTCCTCTTTATTATGGGCGGCGCGATGTGGTTCGCCACGCATCGGGAGAGCTACGGATTCGGCGAACGGCATCCGAAATCGAGGCGAGTCGGACATATCCTCTACCGGACGATCGTCCTGTTCGCTTTGGGCATCGGGCTCAACTGGCTGCCGTTTCAGGACTATTTCGTTTTCGTTCGGTTTCCGGGCGTTTTGCAACAAATCGCCGTTACCTACCTTCTGGCTTCGCTGATCGCCCTTTACCTGCCGCGGAGGCGGGCGTTGTTCGGGACGATTATCATCCTGCTGGCAGGTTACTGGTTTCTGCTCGACTCGGCGGGGACGGAGATGGTGGCGAGGGTCGACGAAACGCTCTTCGGCTCGAACCACCTGATAAGGTCGGTGTTCGACCGGGAAAACGCAGACGGACTCCTGACGGCCATTCCGATGACGGCAACGGTGCTGATCGGCTATCTGGCGGGCAGAACGATGGACCGGCCGAACACGATGAGCGGCGGAATCAGCATCCTGATGACCGCAGGAGTGGTCTCTTTCGGGGCGGGATGGCTGTTCGGCCTGTTCGATCCGATGGACTCAGGGTTGTGGACGATCAGTTACGTCTTGTTCACGTCGGGACTGGCAATGATGATCTGGAGCGCGCTCTCGTTCATCATTGAATATATGCAGGCAAAGGGGTGGTGCGAGTTTTTCACCATTGCGGGCACCAACTCGCTCTTCATCTACTGTTTCTCGACGGCAACCGCCAAACTGTTCGCTCTATGGGGAGTGACACAGGCGGTGTACGGATTCTATCGCAGCTACCACCTGCCGGATTCGGTGGCCTCGTTGATGTGGTCGCTGACGATGGTGCTGTTGTGCTGGCTCGTTACGTGGCCGCTCTATCGGATGCGGATTTTTCTCGCCGCTTAAAATACCTAAGGGTCTGTCTCTGCGTTAAAAGACAGACCCTTGGGTAAATGGAAAAAGCCGGATTATTCGAACGCCTTCCGGAAAAAACTTTCCATCTTATTGAACGGGATCACCCCCACGCGGTCGTACAGATCGGTGTGGTTAGCCTCCGGAATAATCATCAACTCCTTGTTGTCCCCTTTCAATTTTTTGAAAGCATCCTCGCTGAAATAACGCGAATGGGCCTTCTCGCCGTGAACGAGTAACACGGCGCTACGGATTTCGTCGCTGTAAGCCAGTATCGGCGCATTGATGAAGGCCAGCGAAGAGGTCTTGTTCCAACCGCCGTTCGAATTGAGCGAACGTGCGTGGTAGCCGCGCAGCGTCTTATAGTAATCGTAATAATCCTTCACGAACTGCGGCGCATCCTCCGGCAACGGATCGACCACCCCGCCCGCCAGAGCATACGAACCGTTTCGTGCATCCTCCGTGCGCTGCGCATTCAACTGCCGGCGGAGTTCGTACCGGGCGTCGGCATCCATCGCATCGAAATAGCCGTTGGCCGTGCACCGGCTGATATCGTACATCGTCGAAGCCACGCTCGCTTTGATGCGGGTATCGATCGCCGCCGCATTGAGGGCAAAACCGCCCCAACCACAGATGCCGATTATCCCGATCCGCTCCGAATCCACATCATCGCGCATGATCAGATAGTCGATCGCCGCGCTGAAATCTTCGGTATTGATGTCCGGCGAGGCGACGTACCGCGGCTCTCCGCCGCTTTCGCCCGTGAACGACGGATCGAACGCAAGGGTCAGAAACCCGCGCTCGGCCATCGTCTGGGCATAGAGGCCCGAGGCCTGCTCCTTCACGGCACCGAACGGCCCGCTCACGGCAATGGCCGGCCATTTTCCCGCCGCATCTTCCGGCACATACAGATCGGCGGCAAGGGTGATGCCATACCGGTTTTTGAAAGTCACCTTACTGTGGTTCACCCGATTGCTCTGCGGGAACGTCTTGTCCCACTCCCGAGTCAGTTTCCATGTTTCCATACTATCGTCCGTTTTTTGATTCGTTGTCCGATTCGTGCAGCCGACCCACAGAAAAAGAGCGGCTGCGACTGTCAGCATTTTTACCATAATTTTTCAGATTTCGGTTGATTCGACAGGGGCAAAATTAAAACGAAAGCCTTCCGGAAAGATTCCCGAAAGGCTCAAATTACATTGCTGAAAAGCTCAAAAACGCCTCAGACCGAAACCTCCGTCGGCGAGATGCCGTACCGCTTCTTAAAAGCGGTGGAGAAATGCGACGGATTCTTGAACCCGACCTCCGCATAGACCTCCACCACCTTTTTACCCCCCTCTTTCATCTTCGCGTAAGCCACCTCCAGCCGCTTACGAATCAGCCACTTCTCCGGCGTGAGGTCGCTGACCTTCTTGAAGTCGCGTTTAAAGGTGGCCAGACTCCGCCCCGTGTAGTGCGCCATCTCCTCCATCGTGAACTCGTACATGTAGTTTTCGTTCATGAACTCCAGGATATCGATCTTCCACGGTTCGTTGAAGTCGAAAAGCATCGGCGCGAACCGCTCGTCGATATGCAACAGCGCGAGCAGCCCCTCCTGCATTTTGAGCTTCATGAAGTCGCCCTGCGGACGGACATCGGGATCGAAATACGGGGTCATCGAAGCGAACAAGCTGGCCAGCTCCACCGTCCGGGGCAGTTTGATGACTCCCGGGTCGAGCTTCGGCGTCGAAGCCGGCACCGCCCGCTGCCCGAACCGTCCGTACATCTCGCGCAGAAACTGACGCGTAAACATCAGAAAGATGCCGCAATACCGCTCCCCGTCGCACGTCCTTTTGTACATCGTGATGTGGTGGTCGCGCGGAATAAAGACGCACTCCCCTTTCCGAACCCGAATCTGCTCCCGACCGTTGTCCAGCACCATTTCGCCCGAGTAGACGTAATTCATCGCATACTCGCGCGAACGGTGCACACACCCGCCCACATCGTCGTAATAGAAGCTGAAGAAGATATCGTTATAATTGAATATCAGCTTCATCGGATTTTCTTCTATCCTATTCATCGCGCGCGTTTTTTCCAATCACGAAAAGCGGTGCCCCGCAAGCCCCGGTTCCTAAAGATTTTTGAGCGTATCCAACAGGAAGGCATAGAACTTCGCCACCGAAGCGATTTCGACCTTTTCGTCCGGAGAGTGCGGGAAACGCATCGTCGGCCCGATCGAAATCATATCAAGCTTCGGATACTTCGCACCGATAATGCCGCACTCCAACCCGGCATGGATCGCCTTCACTTCCGGCACTTTGCCGAACAACTTCTCGTACCCCGCCTTCATGACATGCAGAATCTTCGAATCGGGATTCGGCGCCCAGCCGTCATAGTCTCCCTGCGCCTCGATCCGGCCACCGGCCAGCGTCACCACAGCGTCGATCATCGCCACCACCCGTTTCTTGCCATAATTGACCATACACCGCACCATGAACAACAACTCCGCCTTTCCATCCCCCATTCCGACACGCGACATGTTGGTCGAAGTCTCGACCAGCCCCGGCACCGTATCGCTCATCCGGATAATCCCGTCCGGCATAGCGGTCAGCGCATCGATAAACCGTTTCCGAAAATCTTCTGTCGCCACCGTCGCCGGTGCCTGCGCCTGCCGCGCCACACCGAACCGGATGCTATCCTCCACATGCGCCAACTCGTGCCGCATCGTCAGTTCGAACTCCCCTGCCGCCTTTTCGAACTCCGCAACCCGATCCACCGGCACCGCCACCACCGCCTTCGCCTCGCGCGGAATCGCATTCCGCAACCCGCCCGCATCGATCGTCGCGATCCGGGCATACGACTGCTCACGCAGAAACCTGGCCAGCAATTTATTGGCATTCCCCCGCTGCAAAATGATCTCCAGCCCGGAATGTCCCCCCTTGAGCCCCGCAAGCTCAATCTCATACCCCGCATATCCCCCCGGCACCGCCTCCTCCTCGTATTCGAAACGGGCCGTCACGTTGACCGCCCCGGCACACCCCACATACAGTTCCCCCTCGTCTTCCGAATCGAGGTTGATAAGGATATCGCCCCGCAACATATCCGTAGCCAGCTGATTGGCTCCCGTCAGCCCCGTCTCCTCGTCTACCGTGAAGAGGCACTCCAGAGCCGGGTGAGGAAGATCGTCCGCCTCCAGAATCGCCAGCATCGCGCTGACCCCCATCCCGTCGTCCGCCCCGAGCGTCGTCCCTTCGGCCGTCACCCAATCGCCGTCCACATAAGGCCGGATGGCATCTTTCTCGAAATCGAACTCCAGGTCGCTGTTCTTCTGCGGCACCATGTCCATATGCGCCTGAAGAATCACCGTCGGATGCCCCTCGTATCCTTTGGCAGCCGCTTTGCGCACCACGATATTACCTATTGTATCCTGCTGATATTCCAGTCCGTGCGTTTGGGCAAAATCGATCACATACTGCCGTATCTTTTCCTCGTGCTTCGACGGGTGCGGAATCGAACAAACCTTCGCAAATTGTTTCCACAGAGCTTTCGGCTCCAATTCGGTCATCTCTTTCATGATCTATCGTATTTTTTAGTTCTCCACCTTAAGATTAATACTGCACATCGGTCAGAAACAGTCCGCAAGCCGGCGCCTGCGCGCTCGCCTCGGCCCGCGCCCGGCTCTCGATGACGGCGCAAAACTGCGCCGGCGTCAACTTGCCCCGCCCGACATCCACCAGCGTCCCCACCACAGCCCGCACCATTCCCCGCAGAAAACGATCCGCCGCGATGGTGAAAATCAGCCGATCCCCCTCCGCCTGCCAATTCGCACCGAAAACCGTACACCGCGTCGTTTTGTTGTCCGAATGCAGCTTGGCGAACGAAGCGAAATCCTCGTACCGCAACATCGCCACCGCCGCCGTCTGCATCGCATCCAGATTCAGTGGCTGCGTAATCTGCCAGCACGTCCCCACCGCAAACGGATCCTTCACCGTCGTAATATAATATTTATACTCCCTCCGTCTGGCATCGAACCGGGCGTGTTTATCGTCCGCCACGGCATAAATTTTCCGCACCCCGATATCTTTCGGCAAAACGCAATTCAAATGATACAAAAACTCCGCCCCCAGCACCAGTTCCGGCTCCGCCTCCGTATCGAGATGAGCCACCGCGAACGCCGCATGCACCCCCGCATCGGTCCGCCCCGCACCGACCACCTCGTGCGGCGCCCCCAGCAGCCGCGACAACCCCTCCTCCAACGTCTCCTGCACCGACGGCGCATTCGGTTGCCGCTGCCAACCGTTGTAAGCCGCTCCGTTATAAGACAATTCGATGAAATAACGCGCCATAATCCTCATTTGTAATAGGGTGCAATATAGCCAAAATTTTCGAAAACCCACCCGCCCCGCACAGAAAAAAGAACGCCCCGCTTGTCGATAGATTTGTAAAGTCATGAAAAATAATTACCTTTGCACGCCCCATAAAGTATGGGAATGGGTCACAACAAACACAGTATTAACAACAAACACGTAGAACAGTGGAGTCATTAAGCTACAAAACTATCTCTGTCAATGCCGAGACCGCTACCAAAGAGTGGTACCTGATCGACGCGACAGATGCAGTGCTCGGGCGGCTCGCGTCGCAGGTGGCGAAAATCCTGCGCGGCAAGAACAAGCCCAGCTACACTCCTCACGTCGACTGCGGCGATAACGTCATCGTTATCAACGCCGACAAAGTGAGACTCACGGGGAAAAAGATGACGGACAAGGTCTATACCCGCCACACCGGATACCCGGGCGGGCAACGGTTTACCACGCCGGCGGAATACCTGGTGAAAAAACCGACCTTCATCATCGAAAAAGCAGTCAAAGGGATGCTGCCCAAGAATCGCCTGGGCGCGGCTATCTTCGGAAACCTGAAGGTCTATGCCGGTGCGGAACACCCCCATGCTGCGCAAACCCCTAAAACCATCCAATTAAACGACATTAAATAATGAGCCAAGAAGTTGTAAACGCAGTCGGTCGTAGAAAATCCGCCGTTGCACGCGTATACCTCACCGCAGGCGGGAGCGGCAAGATCACGATCAACGATCGGCCGCTCGAAACCTACTTCCCGATGGAGATCTTCCAATTCGTCGTGAAACAGCCGTTGCAGGTGACCAACCTCGCTGAAGGCGTCGACGTGAAGATCAACCTCGCCGGCGGCGGGATCAAAGGACAGGCCGAAGCTGCCAGACTGGGCATCTCGCGCTGTCTGATCGAAATGGACGCCGAACTCCGTCCGGAACTGAAAAAGAACGGCTTCCTGACCCGCGACTCGCGCGTGGTGGAACGGAAGAAACCGGGGCGGCCGGGTGCACGCAAACGGTTCCAGTTCAGCAAACGGTAGTTTCCACATACCATTTTGCACGCCTTATGTTACCGGCCCCACTGTCGGCCTAAACGAACGCAGACTACCCATACAGTACTACCGCTTCGTTGCATAAGGCGCGGAAAACCGCTCCGGACTGCTTTTCACCTCAGGCCAGCCATGGCCCCGAGAGCGCTACCGGAACGGTGACGAAAGAGTAAAAACAGATTTTTAAAAAATCGCAAAAATGCCAAGAACAGATTTCAATCAACTCTTAGAGGCCGGCGTTCACTTTGGACACCTCAAACGGAAGTGGAACCCGAAAATGGCTCCCTATATCTTCATGGAAAAGAACGGGATCCACATCATCGACCTCCACAAAACGGCCGTGAAGCTCGACGAAGCCGCTTCGGCGCTCAAACAGATCGCCAAATCGGGCCGCAAAGTCCTCTTCGTGGCTACCAAGAAACAGGCCAAAGAGATTGTTGCTGAAAAAGTTGCCGGCGTGGCTATGCCGTACGTGACCGAACGGTGGCCGGGCGGGATGCTCACCAACTTCCCCACCATCCGGAAAGCCGTCAAAAAGATGGCTACCATCGACAAACTCAACAACGACGGCACCTACGACAACTTCAGCAAACGCGAAAAGTTGCAGATCGCCCGTCAGCGCGCCAAACTCGAAAAGAACCTCGGTTCGATCGCAGACCTCACCAGACTGCCGGCCGCTCTGTTCGTCATCGACGTACAGAAAGAAGCCAACGCCGTGAAAGAGGCCAAACGGCTCAATATCCCGGTGTTCGCCATGGTTGATACTTGTTGTGACCCGACGCATATCGACTACGTGATTCCGGCGAACGACGACGCTTCGAAATCGATCGAAGTGATTCTGGATACCGTCACCTCGGCGATTCAGGAAGGGCTGGCCGAACGCAAGGTAGAGAAAGAAAAAGAGGCTTCGGAAACGGCAACCGCCGGCGCTACGGCGGCAGCCAAGAAAGAACCGCGCCCGCGAACGAAGAAAACGGCAGATACTGCTGATGCGGCTACTCCGGTAGCAGTCGCTGAGACCGAAGCGGAAGCAGTTCTCGAAAACGCTGCGGAATAACTCACTCGGACAAACGGTAGATTCACACATACCGAACCAAGAGCGTAAGCGTGCCGGGAGTCTGTGGGACACACACTAAACTCGCGGCACGTAACGTTTATAAACCTTAGAAAAGGAGACTAAAATCATGGAAATCAAAGCGGCAGACGTAGCCAAATTACGTAAAATGACCGGTGCAGGGATGATGGATTGCAAGAAAGCCCTGGCAGAAGCCAACGGCGATTTCGACCGCGCACAGGACATTATCCGCGAAAAAGGGAAACTCGTAGCCAGCAAACGGGCCGATCGCGAAGCGACCGAAGGGGTCGTTGCAGCCAAGCTGACCGACGGGAATACCAAAGGATATATCATCTGTCTGGCTTGCGAAACCGACTTCGTAGCTAAGAACGACGAATTCATCAAGACGGTGAACGACATGCTCGACATCGCCATCAAAAACGACGTGGCAGATATCGACGCCCTGAAGAGCTTGAAAGTCGGCGCGCAGACCGTTGAAGAGATGGTGACCGAAAAATCGGGCCAGACCGGTGAAAAGATCGAGTTGACCTACTACGCCAAGATCGAAGCTCCGCAGTGCGCAAGCTACGTTCATATGAACAACAAGCTCGGGACGCTGATCGGCTTCAACGCGCAGATTCCGGCAGAAGTGGCACACGACGTGGCGATGCAGGCGGCTGCCATGGCACCGATCTCGATCAGCAAGGACGACTGCCCGGCGGATGTACTGGAAAAAGAACGCGAAATCGGTCGCGAACAGGCTCGTCAGGAAGGCAAACCGGAAGCGATGCTCGATAAAATCGCCGAAGGGAAAGTGGGTAAATTCCTCAAGGAATCTACGTTGCTGAACCAGGCTTTGGTGAAAGACAACAAGATGACCGTGGCACAGTTTATTCACAATGCCAATCCGGATGCGACGGTAGTGGCATACAAACGCTTCTCGCTGAACGACTAACGTCAGTTTCGGCTACACACAGCCTTTCTTTCCTTCGGGAGAGAGAGGCTTTTTTATTACCTTTGTTCACCTTCACGCGATTTTCTCATGGCCGAACAGCTGACGATTCCGCAAACCGACGACAGAGCCGAGCTCTACGCCGCCCTATCGCCCCAGATAGAGGCATTGGTCACTCTCGAAAGCGATCCGGTAGCCAATATGGCCAACATTGCCGCGGTATTGCGAGAGGTATTCGGTTTCTTTTGGGTCGGTTTCTATCGAGTCGTCGGCAACGAACTGGTATTGGGGCCGTTTCAGGGCTCCGTGGCATGCAGCCGCATCGGATACGGCAAAGGAGTCTGCGGAACCGCTTGGAAAAAGGCTTCGACCCAGATCGTAGCAGATGTAGATGCCTTTCCGGGACACATCGCATGCAGCTCCGCTTCGCGATCGGAAATCGTCGTTCCGATCTTCGATCCCTCGGGGAAAACGGTTGTCGCCGTATTGGATATCGACAGCGACCGGCTGAACGATTTTTCTGAAATCGATGCGGTCAATCTGGAAAATCTATTGAAGAAAATCGGAAATCGCCTTCAATAAAATGAATCGAATTATCTTATTATTTCTATTAATTACAACCAGTTGTACAACTTCATTTAAACCGAAAGATCAATCGATTTTCGTCTCGATCGTTCCACTCAAATACATCGTCGAACAGATCGTTGCGCCGGGGAGTTCCGTCGAAGTGCTCGCACCCGAGACCGCCTCGCCGGAAAGCTACGAACCGACCGTGAGACAAATTCAGGCATTGGCGGATGCTCGGGCCTATATCACGACCGGTCTGATCGACTTCGAACAAATCCTGCTGGAAAAAATTCCGGAGGCAGCGCCGAAGACGCCCGTATGCAACGTCTCGCAACCGCTCGAACTGTTGCATATTGCGCAGAAACATGCGCACGGAGGTATAGATCCGCACATCTGGCTCTCACCGCGACGGGTTGCCGTAATCGGCAAGGAAGTGGCCGATTTTTTGGGAAAACTGGAGCCCGATTCGGCAGCAATCTATCGCCAACGGGCGGAAATTTTCGCCGCCCGGATCGACACCCTGGATCATCGCTTCCAACGGGTGGCACAAGAGGCAAAACGCAAACAATTCGCCATCGGTCACACCGCCCTCACCTATTTCGCCGACGATTACGGGTTGCAACAGATCGCTGTCGAGGCGGATGGGAAAGAGCCGAGTGCCATGAATATCAAACAGTTGGTCGATTCTTTGCAGAAAGCCGATATCCGAACTGTTTTCTTCCAACCCCAAACAAGCGATGCGGCGACACGAGCCATTGTTCGCGAACTGCCGAACGGACGGGCGATCGAATTCGACCCGTTGGCGGCGGAATGGATGGATAATATGTCTCGCTTGGCCGACAGCCTGCAAGTAATTCTGAACGAATGACAAACGAACTGCTCCGCATCCATCGGTTAGCCGTCGGATATCCCGGCGAGGCAGCCATCGTCAGCGGTATCGACCTGACGGTCTGCGACCGGGACTACATCGGCGTGATCGGGCCGAACGGCGGCGGAAAAACGACCTTTATCCGCACGCTCACAGGCGGTTTGGCTCCTCTGGCGGGAAAAATCGAGTACGCACGGACGGATTTGCGTATCGGGTATCTACCCCAGATTAAAAATATCGATCGGACATTTCCGATTTCAGTGACGGATATCGTGCTCTCCGGCTTAGCAGCCCGCAAAGGACTATTCGGCCGCTACGGAAAGGCGGATCGGAAACGGGCGCTGGAACTGCTGGAAGAGATCGGCATCGGACGGTTGGCCGGGCGACCGGTCGGAGCGCTGTCGGGCGGCGAGCTGCAACGAGTATTGCTCTGCCGTTCGCTGATCTCCGAACCGCAACTGCTGATTCTGGACGAACCGACCACCTTCGTAGACAATCGGTTCGAAAAAGAGCTGTACGAACTGCTCGCCCGGCTGAACGAACGGATAGCCATCATCATGGTTTCACACGACCTGGGAACCATCAGCCGCTATGTGAAAAGCATCGTCTGCATCAACCGATGCTTCCATTACCATCCGTCGAACATCCTGACACAAGAGCAGTTAGCAGAATACGACTGCCCGATCCAATTGATTTCGCACGGGCCCGTACCGCACACCGTACTGACTCGGCATTCGGGTTGCGCATGCAGCACCGAGGCCTCGAAACCGACAACCTCCGAACCGCAATAATGGATTTTATTCAGGAAATTTTCGCCTACCGATTCTTGGGCTACGCAGCCTTGGCCACTTTGCTCTCTGGCATCGCATGCGGGATCGTCGGGACGTACATCGTCTCCCGGAAACTGGTCTTTATGAGCGGCGGCATTACCCACGCTTCGTTCGGTGGGATCGGAATCGCCTACTATTTCGGATTCGCACCGCTGGTCGGCGCCTTATTGTTCGCCGTGGCAGCGGCGGTCGGCATCGAGACTTTCAGCCGGCGGGGAAAAGTCAACGAGGATGCGGCAACCGGCATTCTCTGGTCGATCGGGATGTCGATCGGCATCATCTTCATCTTTCTCACACCGGGCTATGCGCCGAATCTGATGAGCTTTCTGTTCGGCAATATCCTGTTGGTGAATCGAACGGATCTGATCGGATTAGGAATTATGGATGGCATCTTGCTACTGCTGTTCGCCGCATGCTATCGGGCGATTCTGTACACGGCTTTCGACCGCGAGTTCGCAGCTTCGCAACGACTGCCGGTCGGCGCGATCGGACACACGATGATGATCCTGATCGCAGTTACGATCGTACTGACAATCAAAACTATGGGAATCGTCCTGCTGATGTCGCTGCTGACGTTGCCGACAGTTATCGCGGGCATGCTGACACGAAATTACAAACAGCTGACGATCGGTTCCTGTATCGGCGGAACCGTTTCGGTACTGGTCGGACTCTATATCAGTTACGTGGGCAACATTCCGATCGGAGCAGCGGCCATTGCCGTGCTCTCCGCAGCGTTCTGCCTCGTCAAAGCAGGAGTATATATCGGCCGCAAAGCGCGTGTTATTTCACGCGGATAATGGTCAATCCGTCTCGCAACGGCACCATGACCTGCTCCACCCGCGGATCGTCGCGTACCATCCGATTGAAGGTCAAGATTCCCTGCGTCTGCCGGTCGTTCTTTTTAGGCAGATCCGCCACTTTCCCGCTCCACAAAACATTGTCGGCCAGTATAATACTCCCCGACCGCACCCAACCTCCCTCCATCAGCATCCGATAGTAATCCGGATATTCGCGCTTATCGGCGTCGATAAAAACCAGATCGAATACCCGTCCCAAAGCCGGCACTACCTCCAACGCCGGCCCGATATGTTGCACGATCCGCTCCCGCAATCCCGCTCGTTCGATATACCTGGCAGCGAAATCCTGCAATTCGTCGTCGATTTCGACCGTATGCAGCTCCGCCCCCTGGCGCGAGAGTCCCCGTGCCATCGCAATGGCCGAATACCCCGTAAAGGTTCCTAATTCAAGCACATACAACGGATCGACCATTCGCACGAACATCTCCAGCAGAGCCCCCTGCCAATGCCCCGAGAGCATCCGCGGCTGAATCATCCTCAGGTGGGTCTGCCGATCCAGTTCGGCCAACACCGGCTCTTCCGGCGAGATGTGATCGAGGATATAGCGTTCCAATTCCGCCTCCATACCTAATTGTATATCAGAGTATAAAGATTATTTTCAGCGAAGATATCGTTCGCCGTTTTGAGCAGCTCCTCCGCCGTAATCGCCCCGATTTTCGCCGCCACCTCCTCCGACTTCTCGAAACCGTTGTAAACCAGCACACTCTTGGCTATCCCCAACATCAGATTTTCGGTATTCTCCGACGACAGAATCCATTGGCCGAGAAACTGCCGTTTCGCCCGAGCCAGCTGAACCGCCGTCAGTTTCGTCTCCCGCAACCGCCGCAACTCCGCCCGGACGAGCTCTACGGAACGTTCCACCTTGTCGCGCTCGCACCCCAGATAGATGGTATAAATCCCGCTGTCGCTATACGGCACATATCCCGCCTCGACATTGTACGTCAGGGCATACTTCTCGCGCAAGAGCATATTGAGCCGCGACACCGAAGCCGGACCGCCCAAGAGATTGATCAGAAAAGCCAGCCGGAGCCGCCGCTCGTCGTGCAGGTCGTAGCCGTAGCCCCCCAACAGGCAATGCGTCTGATAGGTATTCTTGTGCCGCACGACATCAAACTGCGGCTGCCGCTCCGGCGCACGCCGCTCCTCTGTTGTGGAAACACCCCCCTGTGTCGCCTCAAATGGAGCCAAATAGCGTTCGCAGATCTCCCGAAAACGCCCGTGAGGCATCTCCACCGATGCCGAAAAGACGATCCGATCCGGCCGATAATGCCCCGAAACATACTCCACCAGCTGCTGCCGCGTCGCCCGCTTCAGGTTCCGCGGCGTACCCAGAATATTCCGCCCGAGCGGCGAACCGGCAAACAACAACTCCTCGAAATCGTCGAAAATCAACTCCGCCGGTGAGTCTTTATAGGAGTTGATCTCATCGATAATCACCTCCCGCTCCTTGTCGATCTCCCGCGCGTCGAAACGCGACCGGAAAACCATATCCGACAGCAAATCCACCCCTTTCCGGAACTCCGACCGCAACAAAGTCGCGTGCACCACCGTCTCCTCCTTGGTGGTAAAGGCATTCAACTCGCCCCCCGCATTCTCCAGCAAACTATTGACCCGATAAGCCGACCGTCGGGTCGTCCCCTTGAACAACAGGTGCTCGACCAGGTGCGCCACCCCATGTTGCGCCACCGCCTCGTCCCGTGTCCCGGCACCGATCGTCAGAGCCAGGTGCGCCACTTGCCCGGCCAGCCTCCCCGGCCGTCGATGGACGCACCGCATCCCGTTCGGCAAGGTGAATGAATCGAACTCTTCTTCCGCCATCAGCCGATCACCTCCTTCAGATAATGCGCCGTATGGCTTCCCACCGCCGCCGGAGCCTCCGCCAACTCGCGCGGCGTACCGGCAAAGACGAGTTCTCCTCCCGCCTCGCCCCCCTCCGGCCCGAGGTCGATCACCCAGTCGGCACACTTCACGACATCCATATTATGTTCGACCACCACCACCGTATGCCCCTTCTGCATCAACGCTTCAAATGAACGCAGCAACTTCTTGATATCGTGAAAATGAAGCCCGGTGGTCGGTTCGTCGAAAATGAACAACAGCGGTTGCGAGCTATTCTCCTTCAACAAGAACGAAGCCAGCTTCACCCGCTGGCTCTCGCCGCCCGACAAAGTGGACGACGACTGCCCCAGCTTGACATACCCCAATCCGACATCCTGCAACGTCTTGAGCTTCTCGACAATCCGCAAATTGATCTTATCCTGCTCCGCATACCCGCCGAAAAAGTCGATCGCCTCGTCGATACTCATCTCCAGTACATCATAAATCGACTTATCGTGATACCTCACCTGCAAAATCTCGTCCCGAAACCTCCGTCCATTACATGCCTCGCAAACCAGCTCCACATCGGCCATAAACTGCATCTCGACCCGAATCACCCCCTCGCCCTTGCACTCCTCGCACCTCCCGCCGGCAATGTTGAACGAGAAACTCGACGAATCGAATTTATATTGTTTCGCAAGCTGCTGTTCTGCAAATAGTTTTCGGATTTCATCGTAAGCCTTGATATAGGTCACCGGATTCGACCGCAAAGAGCGTCCGATCGGGTTCTGGTCGATCATCTCCACCCCTTTGATCCGCGAAATATCACCCTCGATGCCATCGAAATCTCCCGGCCGATCGCCCGTCTCGGTCAGTGCACGCCGCAAAGCCGGATAGAGAATACTCTTCACCAGCGACGACTTCCCGCTCCCGCTCACCCCCGTAATACAGGTCATCACCCCCAGCGGAATCTTCACATCGATATTTTTCAGATTATGCTCCCGCGCCCCCTTGATTTCGATATAGCTGTTCCACTTCCTGACCCGCTCCGGCATCTCGATCGCCTCGCGTCCCGTCAGATAACGCACCGTCAGACTCCGATTCTGCTTCCGCTTCGCCGCCGCCTCCATCGCTCCGAACGCCCCCTGGAAAACCACCTCGCCGCCCAAATAACCCGCCATCGGCCCGATATCGACCACCTCGTCCGCCGCCCGAATAATCTCGGCATCATGCTCCACCACAATCACCGTATTTCCGAGGTCGCGCAACTGTTTCAGCACCCCGATCAGCTTCTCCGTATCCCGCGGGTGCAGCCCGATACTCGGCTCGTCCAAAATGTAGAGCGACCCGACCAAACTGCTCCCCAGCGACGTGGCCAGATTGATCCGCTGGCTCTCGCCGCCCGACAACGTCGAAGAGAGCCGATCCAACGTCAGATACGAAAGCCCCACATCTTCAAGATATTGCAACCGGCTCCTAATCTCCGTCAACGCCCGCCCGCCGACCTCCGCATCGTGTGCGTCGAGATCCAGATGCGCAAAAAACGCTTTCAACTCGCTCACCGGCATCCGCACCAGTTCGGCGATCGTCCGCCCGCCGACCTGCACATAGAGCGCCTCCGGCCTGAGCCGCGCTCCGCAGCAATCCGGACAGGTCGTCTTCCCCGTATACCGCGAGAGCATCACCCGATACTGAATCTTATAACGCTCCTTTTCCAGGTATTCGAAAAATTCGTCCAGCCCGTGAAAATAGCTGTTTCCCCGCCAAAGCAGCCTCCGTTCTTCCTCGCTCAGCTCGTAAAACGGCCGGTGGATCGGAAAGCCGAACTTCGAAGCGTTCATCACCAGCTGCTCCTTCCACCACTTCATCGTCTCGCCGCGCCAACAGACAATGGCGTCGTCGTAAATCGTCTTCGACTTGTCCGGAATAACCAAATCTTCGTCGATCCCCACCACACGTCCATATCCCTCGCACCGAGGACACGCTCCCAGCGGATTGTTGAAACTGAACATATGTTCGAACGGACGCTGAAACACGATACCGTCCGCCTCGAACCTATTGGAAAACTCCTTAAACTGAACCCCCCTATCTCCCTGTTCCCGAGCGGAAAACAAAATCAGCAAACACCGTCCATCCCCCACCTCGAACGCCGTCTGCACCGAATCAAATAGACGACTCCCCCACTCCTTGTCCTCCTCCGCTCCCTCCGGCACGGAAAACCGGTCGACCACCACCGCCAAATCCTCCACGGCATATTGCTCGATCTCCGGCAAAATATCCTGCACGTACTTCACCTCTCCGGAAGCCGACGAACGCAACACCAATCGCTCGAAACCGTCCTTCATCAGCAGCGTCAGCTTTTCGATCACCCCCTGCCCCTCGTGCAACGCCACCGGCGCCGCCACCATCGCCCGAGTCCCGACCGGCGCCGCCGCTGCGGCATTCACCACATCCTGCACCGTATGCGCCTTCACCTCCTCGCCGCTCACCGGCGAATAGGTCTTCCCAATCCGCGCAAACAGCAGCCGCAAGTAATCGTAAATCTCCGTCGTCGTCCCCACCGTCGACCGCGGATTGCGCGTATTGACCTTCTGCTCCACCGCAATCGCCGGAGCGATCCCCGTAATGAAATCGACATCCGGTTTTTCGATCTTCCCCAAAAACTGCCGCGCATAGGCCGACAAGCTCTCCACATACCTCCGCTGCCCCTCCGCAAAAATGGTATCGAACGCCAGAGTAGACTTTCCCGAACCCGACAAACCGGTCACCACCACCAGCTTGCTGTGCGGAATCTTAATCTCTATATCCTTGAGGTTGTGAACTCGGGCGCCCTTTACATGAATATATTGTTCCATTTAATAAGCTCAATTAACTATATACCAACGTCGAAACCGTCGCCTATCGTATAATCTCGATCTGCTCCTGAGCGGTAATCTTTTCACAGTACTTGCACCGCAGGGCCAACTCTCCGTTTCGGGTAAAGACGTCGAATCGCGTCCGGACGTGGGGTTCCTGATTGGTCACACACATCGGATTGCCGCACTTGACAAAGCCTTCGACATGGGTCGGCACCTCGACCACGCGTTTTTCCGACACCTCGTAATCCCGAATGATATTGATCCGCGCCGACGGAGCCACCAGCGAGATATACCCGATCTCCTCGTCCGCACAATCCTTGTCCGCAATCTTGATAATCGCTTTCGTCCCGATCCGCTTGCTCTGCAAATTGGTCCCGAAGGTCACCTGATGCGTCGTCCGATCCAGCCCCAACAGTTTGATTACCTTAAATAAGCTGGTCGGCGGAATGTGGTCGATCACCGTCCCGTTTTCGATCGCGCTGACCTCCAAAACGCCCTTTTTATGATTTTTTCGTTCTTCCGACATGATTACGAATTACTTTAAATGAACCCCCCCAATTATTTGACCCCGAAAAGGTAAGCCATAATAGCCATTCGAGTATAAACCCCGTTTTCCGTCTGCTGGAACCAGTAGGCTTTCGGATTGTTGTCCACGTCCGGCGCGATCTCATTGACCCGCGGCAGCGGATGCAGAATCCGCATGTTCGGCTTCGTATCGGCCAGCATGTCGTTGTGCAAGATATAAGCATTCTTCACCCGCTCGTACTCCATTACATCCGAGAACCGCTCGCGCTGCACCCGCGTCATGTAGATGATATCGGCCATTCCCATCCGCTCCATCATATCCGCCGTCTCGTAGTACGAAATCCCCCGCTCGTAAAGCTGCATCTTGTATTCCGTCGGCATCTGCAACTCCGGCGGCGAGACGAACGTAAACTCGGCCTTGAAGTGCGACAGCGCCTCCAGCAGCGAATGCACCGTCCGCCCGTACTTCAAGTCTCCCACCATCATGATATTGATATTGTCCAGCCGCCCCTGCGTCTTGAGGATCGAATAGAGGTCGAGCAGCGTCTGACTCGGATGCTGATTGGCCCCGTCGCCCGCATTGACCACCGGCACCCGCGACACTTCGCTGGCATAGCGCGCCGCCCCTTCGACCGGATGCCGCATCACGATCATGTCGCAATAGTTCGAAATCACCTTGATGGTATCGTGCAGCGTCTCGCCCTTGGTCACGCTGGTGTTGTTCATGTCCGAAAAGCCGATCACCCGCGCCCCCAGCCGGTTGATCGCGCTCTCGAAACTGAGCCTCGTCCGGGTCGAAGGTTCGAAAAAGAGCGAAGCCACCACCTTGCCGTACAGCAGCCGCTGATCCGGGTTAGCTTCAAAATCGGCCGCCAGCTCCATAATGCGGAGAATATCCTCCTTGGTGAAATCGTGGATCGAAACCAGACTCTGTTTTTCCTTCATAATTTTTGCGCGCTATGATGATAATGAGACATTTACCCCTTCAATTCCCGCCATCCGATCCACCAGCGATCCGGCATCCCGCAACCGAATGGAGAGCCGCATCCGACAAGCGAGGTCGAAATCCTGCCCCAGCACCTCCGGCGCCATCTCCTTGACCACCCGCATCACCTCGTTCATCGCCAGATAAGGAAACTCCACGACGACCTCCCGATTTTCCGTCCGCTCCACCACCTCGGCTGCCGCCAACGCATCGGCCGTCGCCCCCTTGTAAGCCGCAATCAGCCCCGGAACGCCCAGTTTGATTCCGCCGAAATACCGCACCACCACGACCAGCACATTCGTCACCCCCCGCGAAAGCAGCTGCCCCAGTATCGGCCGCCCCGCACTCCCGGCCGGTTCGCCGTCGTCGTTAGCCCGAAACCGCACACCGCCCTCCGAAGCCTCGATCCCCAACTGCCACGCATAACAATGGTGTCGGGCATCGTAATACTCCGTCTTCAGCGCATCGACCAGCGGTTTGATATCGGACTCGGAGAAAACCGGATAGGCAAAGGCCAGAAAACGGCTGCCTTTGTCCTTGTAGAGCCCCTCGGTAGGGGCCGCGATGGTCAGATAAGTATCGCTGTTCACGATCCGGTCGGATTATCCGAACAAAAATAGCCATTCGCCGTCGGATAACCAAGCCGTCGCAGCAGAATAATCGCCCCCGCCGGTCGAGTTTGGTTTTTCCGGAAATAATCCCTACCTTTGCTGTGTTATCAGACACGAATGGATTCCCGGCACCTATTTAGGGTTTCGGGGGTTTATTTTTTTGTCGCATATAAAAAGTAGCATTATGGCAAAAGTGAATTACATAACGGAAGCGGGATTGCGGAAACTGCGCGCCGAGCTGGACGTGCTGAAAGCCGAACGGCCGGTGATTTCGGCCCAGATTGCCGAGGCGAGGGACAAGGGCGACCTGTCGGAAAATGCAGAGTACGACGCGGCCAAGGAGGCGCAGGGGATGCTCGAAATGCGGATCGCCAAGTTGGAGGCGACGATCGCAGGGGCGCGTATTATCGACGAATCGAAACTCAACACCAACACGATTCAGATGCTCAACCGGGTGACGATCAAGAACATCAACCTCGGGAAGACGGTGGAATACACGCTCGTTTCGGAAAACGAGGCGAATTTGAAAGAGGGGAAACTCTCCATCGGCACGCCGATCGCACAGGCTTTGCTGGGCAAGAAACGCGGGGATGTGATCGAGGTGCAGGTGCCGTCGGGCATTCTGAAATTAGAGGTGTTGGATATCTCGATTTAACCTTATACCCTGAATTGGCAATATACAAAAAGCGACCTGAAAAACAGGTCGCTTTTTTCGTTTACTACTCCCCTTCCCCTCCCAAATGCAAAGCCAGCCAGACACAGTCGAACGACGTTCTGAGCACCCGGTGCCTGCGATGTGCTTCGATCAGCAGATAATCCCCCGTCTCCAGCTCCGTCACCGAGCCGTCGCCCCACTCCAGCGCAGCCTCGCCCCGAACCACCATCACCCACTCGTCCCACCCCTGATCATACCACTCACCGTGCTCCTCACCGAACGACATGATCCGTTCGAGCCTCACCCGCTGTCCGGCCGTCGCAGCCACGGAAAGAAGCGTATCGAACACCTCTCTCCCCTGCTCCTGTGCCGATCCCGGAGGCACGATGCCCCGCTTATCGAAGATATTTCCCATCTCCTCCAAGTCTACAACCGTTCCCGGAGAATCTCGGCCACCCGTTCCGGCGTGACCTTGCCGGTCTCCCCTAAGTTCCAGCCCCGCTTCCGGAAACGTTCCACGATGAAATCGATCGTCTCCTGTCCGATTCCGTGCTCCGACAGCCGGGTCTTCATCCCCAGCGCCCGGAAAAACTCATCGGTCTTCACGATCGCCGCCTCCGCCTTCTCCTCCGGCGTCCCCGTCGCGCCCCACACCCGCTCGGCATACTGCACCAGTTTGTCGAACTTCTCGCGCCGCATCACCCGCATCATCCCCGGATAGACGATCGCCAGCGTCACCCCGTGATCCAAGCCGTGGAGAGCCGTCAGCTCGTGTCCGATCATATGCGTGGCCCAATCCTGCGGCACGCCCATGGCGATAAACCCGTTGAGCGCCATGGTCGCCGTCAGCATAAAATTGGCCACCTCATCGTATCGATCATGCCGTTCTACCAGCTTCGGCCCGAGTTCGACCAAGGTCTGCAACAGCCCCTCGGCCCAACGGTCCATCACCATCGCCTGCGTATCGAACGTCAGATACTGCTCCAGCGTATGGGCGAACGAGTCGACGATCCCATTGACGATCTGCCGCTGCGGCAACGAGTAGCAGACCTCCGGATCGAGCACCGAGAAGAGCGGGTAGCACTTCGGGTTATGAAAAGCCAGCTTCTCGTTCAGCTCCTTGCGGGACACGACGGCGCCATTGTTCATCTCCGACCCGGTGGCCGGCAGGGTCAGCACCGTCGCCAGCGGCACCGCATCGACCGCTTTCGACGGGTCGAGCAGAAAATCCCACGGATCACCCTCGTACTTCAATGCGGTGGCAATGAATTTCGTCCCGTCGATCACCGACCCGCCGCCGACCGCCAGCAGAAAATCCACCCCCTCGGCACGCGCCAGTTCGACAGCCTTTACCAATGTCTCGTACTGCGGATTGGGTTCGATTCCACCGAACTCAACCACTCCGCGTCCCTTGAGAGCCGCCGTCACCTGATCGTACACGCCGTTTCGACGGATACTCCCGCCGCCGTAAGTCATCATGATTTTCGCTCCGGTCGGAATCTCCCGAGCGATGCGAGCGATCGTCCCTTTCCCGAAAATCAGCTTCGTCGGGTTGCAAAACGTAAAATTATTCATCTTCTCAAGCAGTTTATTATTTTCACATCGGCTAATTTAAGATATTTGTACCGAAATACCACGGCTCGCCATGCAAAAACCGACTCTCTCATCCGCGACGACCATCGCCGCTCCGGCCTCCGGTTCGGGCGGAGCGATCGCTCTGATCCGCCTTAGCGGCCCCGAAGCGCTTTCGATCGCCGAAAGCATCTTCTCCAAACCGCTAGCCTCGGCAAAGGGCTACACGGCTCATTTAGGCACCATCGCAGACGGCAAACGGCTATTGGACGAGGCGATCGTCACCGTTTTTCGGGCTCCGCACTCCTACACGGGCGAAGAGATGGTCGAAATCTCGTGCCACGGTTCCACGTACATCGTACAAGAGATTTTAGGACTTCTCGTCCGACGGGGCGCCACGCCGGCCGCAGCGGGAGAGTTCACGCGACGGGCGTTTTTGAACGGCAAACTCGACCTCTCGCAAGCCGAAGCGGTGGCCGACCTGATCGCTTCGGAAAGCGGCGCGGCGCATCGGATCGCCCTGAACCAGATGCGGGGCGGATATGCGGTCGAGTTGGCCGGGCTGCGGGACAAGCTGCTGCATATTACATCGTTACTGGAATTGGAATTGGATTTTTCGGAGGAGGATGTGGAGTTTGCCGACCGGAAAGAGTTGCAACAGCTGCTCGCCGACATTCAGGGACGGTGCCGTACACTGGCGGATTCGTTCCGCACGGGCAACATCCTGAAAAACGGTGTTCCGGTAGCCATCGTAGGAGCTCCCAACGCCGGCAAATCGACTCTTCTGAACCGGTTGATCGGCGAAGAGCGGGCGATCGTTTCGGAGGTGGCTGGCACGACGCGGGATTTCATTGAGGAGTCGATCGTGCTGGAGGGGATTCGGTTCCGATTCATCGACACGGCGGGACTGCGCCACACGGACGACCGGATCGAAGCGCTGGGCATCGAACGGACCAAAGAGCGCATGGCTCGGGCTCAGGTGGTGCTGTTGCTGATTGCCGAACCGTTTTCAGCCGCCGAAGTCCGGAGACAGATAGCAGAACTGGGGCTGTCGCCGGAGCAGCAGCTGATCGTTTTGCTGAACAAAAACGACATTTGGGATACCGCGGACTTGGCGCACGATCTAACAGGCTCGGCCCGGGTGCTCAGTCTGTCGGCCCGGACGGGAGTGGGTATCGAAGAGCTGAAACAAGTGCTTGCGGAAAAATTCGCTCATCGCGGCGAAGCCGACACGCTCATCGTGACAAACGTCCGTCATTATGACGCGCTACTTCGGGCAGACGATGCTCTGGCACGTGCCGTAACGGCTTTGAAAAACGGACTGCCGGCAGATTTGGTTAGCGAGGAGATCCGCCAGGTACTTCACCACTTGGGCGAAATCACCGGCGAAATCACGACGGATGATATTCTCGGCAATATCTTCAGTAAGTTCTGCATCGGCAAGTGATGGCTTAGAAACTGCCATAACCAATTATAACCATTTAGAATAAAGTCGCTGTATTTCAGCGACTTTTCTATTTTAACACTTTCTAATCCTTATTTGGTAGTAACGGTTTTTATCCATATTTTTCTATCATATTTCTACCGCGACAGAAATTCACGGTTAGCCCGAATGTCACAGTGACGCATTAGTTGACGTGTGTTGACAATGGTTTACATGTGTTGACAAAAATCGGGAGAAATAAGGCGAAATTATCCCCAATGTAAAGGAGGAAAATATGGAAGTAAGAAAGATATGTCAATGGTGTGGAAAACCATTCATAGCTCAAAAAACAACGACCTGTTATTGTAGCCACCAGTGTTCCAATCTTGGCTACAAGGAGCGCATCCGGGAACGTAAGCGACAGTTGAAACGGTCGCAAGAATTATTGCAGCCTCGACAAGCCGCCGAGGGGCAGGATTTCTTCTCTTTTGCCCAAGCAGCAAAACTGATGGGCGTAACTCGGCAATACATATATAAATTGGTAAAGGAATCGAAACTTCGGGCTTCACGCATCAGCGGCAAGAAGTCACTCATCCGCCGTGCGGACATCGAACTGATGATGAAAACCAAACCTTATGAGCGCATCATGCCTAAAGAGGACTTTGACATCACCGAGTATTACACTGCCGAAGAGATTGCCGAAAAATATAAGGTCAACGCCAAATGGGTGTGGACTTATACACGGCAGCACAAAGTCCCGAAAGTGCGCATCCGCCAGTTCAACTATTACAGCAAGAAACATATCGATGCTGCTTTTGCCAAATACGAGGTGGATTCCGACCTGACCGAATGGTACACGCCCGAAGAAATTCAGGAAAAGTACGGCATGACACGTGTCGCCATCCGTTCGCAGGTGTATCGGAACAACATTCCATCCAAGAAGGAGCATGGGCAGATATTCTACTCAAAGCTCCACTTCGACCTCTCGAAGAGTTCCGAGCAGGAGAGCAAGGCGGAATACTACACTGTCAAGGAGGCGATGGAGAAATTCAAACTCTCTCGTGATTCGGTGTACGGTATTCTTCAATTCCATCAGATCAATCGTGAGAAGAACGGACGGTTCGTCAGGTTCCTGAAAGTGGAGTTTGACAAGGTAATGGGTGTCCGTAAGTAACCAATTATAGGCTTCCGTAAATTATTCCAAAATTAATCTCTACTGAAGGCTTTCTGCATGGTTACATTACAGAGTTTTGCCAGCGAATTAACAATAACCATAAAAATATATCAGTATGCATGAGTGTAAAACCGTAACATTAAGGACACGTCCTTTAAAGAACAGGATGCTGTCTTTCTACTTGGATTATTATCCGGGGTATCGAGACAAAGAGACAATGAAAGTTATCCGCCATGAGTCGCTTGGTATTTACGTATATGCCAATCCGAGAAACAAGCGTGAACAGAACTTCAACGAGGTAATGACCGAGAAAGCCGAAGCCATACGTTGCCGTAGGTTTGAATCTGTGGTGAATGAACGGTATGATTTCTTCGACAGGTACAAACTCAAAGCCGATTTCTTGGAGTATTATCGCAAACAGCTCCGTAAACATGACCAGAAATGGGAGTTCGTCTATCTCCATTTCAGAAACTTCGTACATGGCAAATGCACCTTTGAGGAGATTGATATCGACCTATGCAACAAGTTTCGGGAATATCTGCTCACGGCCAAGAAACTGAGACGTAACGGCCCTATCACACGGAACTCCGCATCAGGATATTGGTCTACTTTCAGGGGATTCCTGAAAATTCTCTACCGTAATGGAATGATAAAGACCAATGTCAATGATTTTTTGGATAAGATTGAAACGGAAGATGTGGTCAAAGAGTATCTGTCAGTAGAAGAACTGTATAAACTGGCTGAAACACCGTGCAAGAAGCCCATTCTGAAAATAGCATCGCTGTTTTCATGTATGACCAGTTTACGTATCAGTGATATTCTTGCCTTATGTTGGGAAGATATTGTAGACTATTCAGCCGGAGGGAAATGCGTACACATCATTACACAAAAGAACAAAGCGGAAGACATCATTCCCATCAGCGAAGAAGCATTAGGATTGATAGATTACAGTTCCGAGAAGAAAGGTTTGGTATTCAAAGGGCTTATGCGCAGTTGGACACAAGCCCCCATGAAAGAGTGGATTCGTTCTGCCGGAATTACCAAGAACATAACTTTCCACTCGTATCGGAGAACATTCGCCACGCTGCAAGCTGCGGCAGGAACGGACATCCGCACCATACAGAGCATCATGGCGCACAAGAGTATCACCACCACGCAAAGGTATATCAAGGTGGTCGATGCCAACAAACGTGAAGCCAGCAAGAAAATTACCCTGACAAGGAAAGATTGATAACGATTTTAGCCTCCATTTGTACGAGTATAGTATGACTTTTAGCCCGAAATCATACTATACCCGTTATTTTTTACCAATATTGGGCGGTTTGTCATCACCAATTATAAGCATTTGGAATACGGCACATAACTTTGCGGTATAATCATTCCAAACATTTACAGTATATGACAAATAGGACTCAAATTCGTACTCAAAGAATAAGCTTTGTTCTTGCGCTGTCGGTAATCATCTATACAGCGACAGACACTTATCTTTTTACCTGTCACGGGATCAATATCATGAAGGTAACAACTCCGCTAATACTCGGACTTGTAGTAACAATTCTATTATGCGGCCTGTTACAACGATCTTTCTATAAATGGCTGACGAAGAATCCTATCGATTTTTCTTTTGGTTGGCAATCTCCGCTTGTTTTTGACTCTGATTTCGAGATAAAAGACAATTGTGCAAATGAAGCTCAAACCATTGAGCAGCCAAATGATTCAGTTATAGATAATTATGATACACTGCTGGAGAACATTAAAAAGAAAGAAGCAGAAAGACAAGTAGAAGTCATGAATGCTATTCGTGAATATGTAACTATTAAAACCGCTCCCTATCTGTCTAAAGAAGCTATTTCAATCCTCATTTCCAATATAGAATATATGGTTTGTGGTAGATATGACTTATACAAGCCCATTCGCTCAAATATAGATAATCCCTTGAAATCTCCAGGACTACGCCATTTAGCATGGAACATCGGTGAACGTTTGGGAATATCTCTACTTCAAAGAGCAGCTTTTATAAAAGCTTCATTTCCTCATGAACTCACAAATGCAACCATTGAATATCTAAAACTTAATTTGCGCGATAATGTTTCAAGCCAAATACCTATTGACGTACCCGATAAAGGCGACTATCGCTTCCATTTAGAAACAGATAATAGTAACTCAAAATAAAAAACGTATGCAGATGAAATAATTAATCCGGTCTGTATTGTTCTGTAAGGTTTCATTGAGTTGGTTCGCAGCATGTTAAACGATTAAAACACTTTTAATATGAAACAAGAAGACCTGACATTCAATGACCTGCCGGCAGTGGTAGGCGAACTGTGCAACCGGATTGCAAGCATGGAAAATCTGCTGACGGAACAACTTTCCAAGCAGCATGAAGCAAAAGAGAATACGCACGTCCCCATGACCGTACAGGAGGCTTGCGCCTATCTCAAAATGCCGTTATCGACCTTCTATTACAAGGTCAAAAAGGACGATATTCCGGTTATCAAACAAGGAAAGCATCTCTATATCTATCGTGATGAGCTGGACAGATGGCTGGAATCCTCCCGAAGAAATCCAGCACCGCAAAGTTTTGAGGAAGAAAACGAGTCCATGCTTGCATCCCATCGTCGTAAACCGAACTCTAAAAACTGGTAACGATGGAGAAGGCGGATAATACGACTCCTTCACGTGAGGAGTTGGCAGTTTACGTGGAGGAGTCAATAGTGAGCGTGACAAGTGCATACGAACAGTCGCCTGTGGTACTGATGGTGGACGATGCAGTTATAGGCACATTAGGCAATTTCAGTGCTTCCATAGGTAAGGCTAAAAGTAAGAAAACGTTCAATGTCTCAGCTATTGTCGCATCGGCATTGAGGGGCAGCACCATTCTTCATTATCGGTCTACATTCCCCAAAGATAAACGGAAGGTGTTATACGTTGACACGGAACAAGGGCGGTATCATTGTCAGAACGTATTAAAGCGCATTTTACGTTTGGCGGACTTACCGGAAAATAAAGAGCCAGACAATCTGGTTATGCTGGCTTTGCGCAAATACTCTCCCGATATGCGATTAGCTATAGTTGAACAGGCTATCGGCACAATTCCTAATTTAGGACTGGTGGTCATAGATGGCATCCGTGATTTCCTGTATGATATCAATTCTCCCAGTGAATCTACCGATATAATCTCCAAATTAATGCAGTGGACGGATGACAGACAGATACACATCCATACTGTCCTGCATCAGAACAAGAATGATGAACATGCCCGTGGTCACATCGGCACGGAACTCAATAATAAGGCGGAAACCATCATGCAAGTCGAAGTGGATAAAGAGGACAAGACCATAAGCGTAGTCGAAGCCATGCATATCCGCGACCGTGAGTTTGAACCGTTCGCTTTCCGCATAAACGAAGAGGGTTTGCCTGAACTGGTAGAACCTTATCTGCCCAGAGAAAAGAAGATAGGACGCCCGACCAAAGAACCGTTTGATCCGTACAAAGAAATTCCGGAGAATGTACATCGCGCAGCATTGGATGCCACTTTTGCGAATGGCACTATCAATAATTATGGTGATTATTTGGAACGGTTGAAAGAGGAGTACGGATTGCAGGGTGTAAAACTTGGTCATAACAAGGCGGTCAAGGTAGCCACCTTCCTCGGCAACAAGCGGATGGTGATAAAAGAGGGGAAAGAATATAAAATCAATCCTGAATGCCATTACTGAGTTCAACTTTACTTTATTGTCGGGGCGTATATATAGGAATAAAGCAAAATAGGCAAGATAACATAATGTGAGATAGTCATACTCTCCCCTCTTTTAGAGATATATCTTACTATCCGAATGCCGATTCATATCCACATTCGACATGGCTTGCAGGGAAGTATCAACAGGTAACTGTTGCAAGATATGCCAAGGTATAACCTCACTGCGTTCCGGTTGTACATTGGCGCTCTTGCCTGCTCAGTTCTTTCGCCGATGCGGTACTCGCAAGCTCGCACCTATTTGCCATTATAGAACAATTTATATGAAAGAAAATACTGAGAATTCATTTGGTTCCTCTAACGAAACAAGATGCGTCTTCATCGGAGCGAAAGTCACTCCCCGTCAGAAAGAGCATATAAAATCATTGGCAGCACAATGCGGTATGACCGTAAGCGATTACATATTGTCGTGTGCTTATAACTTCAAGCCCAGAGCAAGGCTTACGAAAGAAGAAACGGCACTATTACAGAATTTGGACAATTGTCGATCAGACCTCGTAAAATATACCTCTGCGCTTCATGGAATGTCCACAAAGCAACGCATGATAATGTTTAATCAGATTCCGTTTATGGTCGGATGGCTCAAGGAACTTGGCAATGTAGCCGAAAGCGTTTGCCTGTTTCTGAATGCCGTAAAAGAGCATAACAAAATTCCGTCTAACGCTAAATCCGAAGAAGAATGATTGCAAAAGCAAAAGCCATATCGCACGGAATAAACGACCTCCGTTACATTACCGGCGAATCACAACACAAGAAACATCCGGAGAAAATCTATCGGGTATTGGACAATCTGTTGCCCTCTGAACCGGACGCTATGGGGATATGGAACTCCATGCAGTTGACCTTATCCCAACATCGGCCGATCAAGAACTCTGTTATCAGAATCGAACTGAGTCCTTCGCCTGAACATACCCGGTTCTTCGACATTGAGGACTGGCAAAAGCTTTGGCAGGATTTCGCTGAGGAATTCGACAAACAAGTGATTACCAGCAAGGACGGAAAAGTCCGTTCCTGTCCGACCAATTTGGCGGGTAGCAAATACTCGGTTTGGCTGCATACGGAATCCAAAGGCGAAGTTCCCCACCTCCATGCTGCGGTCTGCCGTTTGGATGAAAATGGCAATATCAACAATGACCATAACATTCATCTTCGTGCGCAACGTGCAGCCGAACGAGTGGCAAAGAAACGCGGCTGGACGACTGCGGCACAAATCCGAATTTCCAATGTCCACCAAGTAAATCGTGATTGCATGGATATACTGAAATCAATGCAATCATGGTCATGGGAAAAGTACAAAAATGCTCTTATACGAAAAGGCTATACAGTACATGAAAGAGAAGATAAGAAAGGGATTCTTCATGGTTATGCGCTTGTGAATGGGAACACCAAATACAAGGCTTCCGAATTGGGAATCGGCAGGAACCTAATGATCTCGAAACTTCCTGCGACATGGAAGAAGCTACACTACCAGCCTGTTACTGCCAAGAGCAATACTCCCCAAGTCGTACAGCAATCGAACAGACATAAGGTGGCTCCTATTGACTATACCCAATATCGCACAGACCGTTTGGATATGATTCCCTATGCCCTGACTCATGAAGGCAAGGAGCACAAGTTCTATATTCCGGAAAAAGTGCTTAACTACTTCAATGACGAGTTTGATTACAGGTTCGTTTCCAACTGTCAGGAGCTTACCGATATGGCTGTGGCTATTTTTGTCGGACTGCTTGAAACGCCCAACGTTGCAACCGGAGGCGGTGGCGGAGGTTCGCAAAACGACCTTCCGTGGAGAGACAAGGAAGAAGACGATTTGCAATGGGCTCGCAGATGCGCTCGTGCCGCCAGCCGTTCGTTAGGGAAGAAACCTAAAACAGGATTAAAACGATAAGCCTATGAAGTCAAGCATGAAAAAGAAATTCGATTTTTCCGCAGAAATGAATGATACGGAATCCATAAAGATCACTCCCAAGAATGAATATCTGGAAGAAGAGAAGCGACTACTTGATGTGAACGCCAAAGAACTCGCCAACCTGAATGACAATGTGCATGAGATGAGTATAAATCTGGTAAATTTACTTAAATTTCTACAGGAGTATAAGTTAACTATTGCCCAAAGTATGCAGGAACAAGCCGAAAAATTCGGGCAATCTGTACTTGATAAGTACCTTTGCCAAATTCAAGACAAATGGGATGAAACTGAACGGAAAATCCACCAGGCAGACAGCTATGTTCTCATACCGCATTTGGTATTCTATATTCTGATTATCATTCTGGTTGCCCTCTCTTCTTTTTTCGCCAGCATCATAGTGGCTAATACAGATGTTTTACACTCCACATTGATTTGGAAAGCTGCTGTTTGCTGTATTCTTATGGCTGTTTTAGGGATTGGTATAACTGTAGTTATACAGAAGTTTTTGAATAAGAAGTAAATAAACGAGAAGTCTCAACTAGATAGAATTGCTATCGGTTGAGACTTTATTCTAATATGCCTATGTTATTTAAACTTTATTACAGGAACTACTTTTTCACCAAGTTTGGTCTCATAACGAAATGTTCCTATTTGCATAGCCTTTTTATCTTTCGGTACTTCAATTACCTGATCATCATAAAACAGATTTTGACCATCTGTCACAATATAGACGACCGGCCCAGTAAATAATGAAGTTGAATACCCTTTCTCCTCGCAATTGGCCAAAGCACCATCCCCAAGAACCTGAAAAACTTCAAATTTTGTTGCGGTAGTAAATACCGTCTGTTGCTCGGCAATTGTAATATCCGATTCGTTAGTATTTGAATTGGTAATACCTATAACAAAAAGTACTGCAATTGTTAATACACACCCAGTAACAACTCCCAAGAAGAATATCAAACCCTTTCTCATAAGTAATATTTTTAATAACATTCAAATATACAACATAATTCTGAATTACAGAACAATTGAGAGCGAAGAAATTACAGCATTAATTCCCTCGCTCTATACATGACTTTATTTCCCTAGCGACTTGAATACTTTGGCTATGCAACGTTTTTTCTGCTCCATATTGGGGTGTACATATAAGTCCAGCGTAGTTGAAATGTTAGAATGTCCCAGTAATACACTAACGGTCTTATAGTCACAACCGACTTCTATACAGCGAGTCGCGAAGCTATGACGGAGTCCATGATACTTCAGCTTAGGAATATCAAGTTTCTCCATAAGCCTCTTATAGTAGTTACGGTACGTGCGTGGTTCTGTCGGACGTTCATCATTGGTAAGTATATAATAATCATCATTAACTACTTTTTTCAAAGGCTTTAACATAGCAAGCAATTCTTTGTTTATCGGGATTTCACGGCAAGAGTTTTTTGTTTTTGGTGTATTAATAACTAACTCTGTATGTTTTCTCGCCCCTTCTATGATGTAGATACGCTCTATTGTCCGATTAACGGTTATAACACCATCAGCGACATTGATGTCGCTCCATTTCAAAGCGCAAATTTCACCGATACGCAGACCGGTACTAAGGCTTATGTAAATACCAAGCCCCGGAAAAGAGAAGTGGCTCTGAATATAATTCAAAATCTTTTTGTGATTTGCCACGGACAAGACCTCCAACTTTTTACCAGCAACGTCTGTTGGGTACTTAATATCCCATTCGTAATAACTCATCCATTCGTTTTTCACTCCGAATTTCATAACCATCTTCAGAACAATCAAAATGTCCTTAACAGATTTTACGCTCAATCCGCCTTCCAACTTTTCAAGTACAAATCCTTGTACATCATGTTCATGAAGTTCGTTACTCTCACCAAACTTTGGCAAAATATGATTTTCGAGAATCAACATATAAGCTGCCATTGTTGACTGTTTTACATACGGTCGCTTGTCTTCTCGCCATGCGTCCGAAATTTCTCTAATTGTCTTCTGAATCATAATCTCGAATTTAATTGGTTCTAATAATTAGAGAAATATAATAGGTAATGTTCCCCATTTGAGATTTCCGGAGTTTAGTGGGGAGTGGAAACGAGTCGAGCTTAAAGATGTCGCTGAGTTCCAAAAATCAAGGATTCCCGCAGATAGTTTAGACGCATCCTGTTATATCTCTACCGAGAATCTTATCCCAAATTTTGGAGGAATTAAGGAGGCTTCCTCAATTCCCACCGATGGAAATGTAATGGCAATTAAACCTAATGATATTCTTATATCTAACATCCGCCCATATCTGAAAAAGGTATGGCAGTCTGACCGATTTGGTGGTTGTAGTGCCGATGTGTTTGTTCTTAGGACTACTGGATGTCAAAGCGACTTCTTGTATAATATCATTGCCTCAGACAAATTCATAAACTACGCAATGTCAGGGGCAAAAGGCGTAAAAATGCCAAGAGGTGATAAACGACAAATGGAAGAATTTGAGTTCTCAATACCAGCTATAGAGGAACAGAATAGAATATCCCGTTTACTTAGCCTCCTCGATGAGCGCATCGCTACCCAAAACAAAATCATTGAGGATTTGAAATTACTAAAGTCTGCAATTATTGAAAAACATTATAGTCAAGCCGAAAAACAGATAGTCTGTGTCGCAGATTTGGGCGAACCTTTTAATGTTGGCAATTTGGCAAAGGATGATTTGGCTGAAACAGGAATACCTTGTGTTATATATGGAGAACTTTTTACCACTTATGGAGAAACAATTTCTCAAATAGAAAGCCATACTAACAGAACAGAGGGCATGATTTTGAGTAAGAAAGGAGATTTGTTGTTTCCTTCGTCAACAACTGTTGACGCAATGTCCTTAATTGCCCCATCTGTCATTAACGTAGATGGGGTTATATTGGGTGGTGATATGTTTGGAATTCACATCAGTACTAACTTTAATGCCCAATATCTAAGTTACTACTTCAATCATATCGTCAAAAGGCAATTGGCAAAATTTGCAAAGGGCAGCACCATAATTCATTTGCATTATACTGACATTGAAAAAGCCAGACTATTGTTACCTTCTTTGGAAGAACAAAATAAGATGGCCAACTGCTTGATTTCATTAGATGAAAAGATAAGAGTTGAGAAATCCTATCTTCAATTGCTCGATAAACAAAAAGCGTATTTACTTCGTCAGATGTTTATATGAACATTTGACGAAGTAGGTATTGCCGTTGTGTAGTGTAACAATTCAACATGCGCTGTTCTCGTGCTATCTTTGATAGCAATGCGCTCATAATCTGAGCTATTTGTTTCTGTTCATCCATAGATGGAATACAATGAATGGTATTAAAGTAATCTATAACAGAGATATTAAGCAAACCATGATTTCTTGCACCCTCACCTGCTATATCTGCAACAGCTTTATGCCATTTCTTTGACTCAAAATAATAGACGAGAAAATCAGAATCCACTTTAGCAGAATCTGGACAGAAACAAATATATAAAGGAGATAATACACCTTGTTCATAATTGTCCAAGCGTTTTACCGTACCCCAAACATAATCGCCCGAATAACTTTTATTATAAGCAAAATCTCCATTTTGTAGAAGGTAATATCCTGACAAATCTTCACTAGCAACATTCTTATTGAAAAATTCTTCTTGACTAACAAGCCCATATTGAGCTGCTATCGTCAAAACTCGCTTACATTGTTCTTCGGTATTTTTTCTGCGAATTCTATGGCAAATATCAGAAAGCCGTACAAAGTTCCAATAATTGGAAAAACCATGCAATCTTACTTTCGGTTGTTTATCTTTTGGACTGCAAAAAAGTTTTTCACAAATTGCAGACTTTAGTAATTTCAAATCCTCAATGATTTTGTTTTGGGTAGCAATGCGCTCATCAATAAGGCGTAGTAAAGTTGCAATTTTAGTCTGTTCTGGTTTTGATGGCAATCCAATATAGCACTCTGAAAAATTCTTGGTGCTAATTGAGTAAATCTTTGTTCCTTGCGCTATTCGCCTTATTTGATTATGAAATACAGCAGATAAAAAAGCATATCCTTTGAATCCGACAACAGTTTTGTGCTTATTGTCTCGTCCATGAATTGTATGCAATCCACAGACTACGTTTTTCCCTGCAAGTTTAAAGAACTCAACAGTCTTGGCTACTTCATTTGTATCTTCCGAGGCATCCGCAAAAGCCACATCACCTTCTTTGCACATTTCAAAGTTCTTGGGCATATTGCCCTCTTTTATATTAGGCAATTTGTCTTTTGCCAAATCTATCATAGTCGGAAGTCCTACGTGGATAAGTCCATAATGTAAATTCATCATGGCATTAGTGTCATATTCAAGCTGCTCCCAACTAAGTGAATTGCTGGAATAGAAATCCAACAAGTCTGAAACCTTACACTTTTCCCACTCCCCACTGAACTCCGGAAATCTCAAATGGGGAACATTAAGGACTTTATTTTCGTTATTATCTGCCATAATCATTATTCTTTATCGGGATTGATATCAAACGGCAACAATTTGTCGCCATCATTAAACCGGTCGAAATCAGAGACAAACGAACGGTCTTGAATCACTTTATATTTTTCATACTCACCATACGCCTTCTCTCGTGCAGCTTCTTGTGAGACTTTACCGGCTGTGTCTTGTGCTTGATAGTCCATCGTAGCAAGAAACTGTTCAAGACGCTGCTTCCAGTCTGCCATCGTTGTAATGATATGGCGTTGAGCACGCTGTTCTGCAAATTCAAGAAATGCGTTAGTTACGCCGTTAAGTTCAGAAACCTCCTTGTCAGACAAGTAGTTCTTTGCCACAATAGTATCAGACTTCTGTACTCTGCCATCGGGAGCTTTCTTCCAAGTTGTCAATCCCATGTGTGGCATTTCAGAATCAGCACGTTCATATACTATTTCGGCAGCGGTACGATGAGTTACAGCCAAGTGCATCATGTTTTGCACCATCTTGAAAAACAATTTGGTACAATCCGACTTCGGGTCGTAATCGGCACTGCATTCTGCATAGATGTCTGTTATCTTTTGGTAGTATCTGCGCTCTGATGTGCGTATCTCACGAATACGCTCCAGCAAATCGTCAAAATAATCTTTGCCAAAGTGTTTACCCTGTTTCAAGCGTTCATCATCAAGCGCATATCCTTTAATGATAAACTCCTTCAATACAGACGTAGCCCAAATACGAAATTGGGTGGCCTGATAGCTATTTACACGATAACCTACCGCAATAATGGCATCCAAATTATAGAACAGCGGTGTACGCTCCACATCCCTTTTTCCCTCTGATTGAACTATCCCAATTTTTCGGATAGTTGCCTCTTTTGTAAGCTCGCCTGTTTCGTAAATCTGACCAAGATGATAGTTAACAGTCCGTACATCCACCCCGAACAAATCGGCCATGCGCTTTTGTGACATCCAGAAGGTTTCACTATTTAATATCACTTCTATTCGCGCTTCACCTTGTGCTGTTTTATACAGCAAAATATTAGAACTCAACGAATTTTGCATCAATTCGTTTGTCGATATTGTTTGAGTAAAGTAATCGCGAGCTTGTTGTACCAACACTTTTTTGGCATCGGCATTTTCGGCAACAATCATACACGCCATACGCGAAAGACGGAAGATATTGACCTTTCGGAATGAGCCGCTTCCAATTCTTACCATATCAACCGCTTGGTTGAAATGGTCGTCCACCTTCATTCCTTTTTCACTTGCCACCTTGATAGCCTTGTCTATGACTCTTTGGAATTTCCAATAAGCCGAATAGCCCATAGCAGCGCACAGGTCGCGTGAACTCCAATATTCGTTTCCGCCCTCATCCTGACGGCGTAAATTGTCGAATGACGGACGCATTTCGGGTATGTTGTCTATCTCTGCCATTGTGTAATTATTCAACCAGTCCCAATTCTTTCAAATATACCTCTATCTCCTTGTCCAGTTCGGCTCGCTTGGCTTCCAACTCCTTTATTTCAGCCATGACAGCTTTGATGTCGATAGGTTCTTCTTCCTCAAAAGTATCGACATAGCGAGGAATATTCAGATTATAGTCATTTGCGGCAACCTCCTGCAACGTAGCAAGATGACTATACTTTTCAACCTCCTTGCGGTCACGGTAAGTTTCTACAATCCTCTGGATATGCTGAGGACGGAGTTTGTTCTGGGTCTTAACTTTTTCAAACTCTTTGCTGGCATCAATGAACAGGATATTATCGTCTTCCTTACGGCATTTCTTCAATACGAGAATACAGGTCGGAATGCTTGTACCATAGAATATATTGGCAGGTAAACCAATAATAGCATCAATATAGTTTTTCTTCTCTATCAGGAAACGACGTATAACGCCCTCCGCATTCCCTCGAAACAGAACTCCGTGCGGAGCAACGCAAGCCATCGTACCACCTTCATTGAGATGATGAACCATGTGCAGGATAAAAGCATAGTCGGCTGTTTTCTTAGGGGCAAGCCGTCCTGCTTTACTGAAACGGTCGTCGTTGTTAAATTTGTCGGCGGCACTCCATTCGGCAGAGAAAGGAGGATTTGCAACCACCGCATCAAACTGCATATCATCGAATGCGTCCCATTCAAGTGTATCGCCATTCTCTATTTTGAAGCTGCTGAAGCGGATGCCATGCAGCAACATATTCATTCGGGCAAGGTTGTAGGTTGTCGGATTCTTCTCCTGTCCGTAGATATATGCTGCCTTGCCAATACTTGCAGCACGGAGCAACAGTGAACCACTACCGCAGGTAGGGTCGTAAACATTACGCAAACGGTTATGTCCAAGAGTAACAATC